>CAZXJG010000156.1:0-7492 GCA_964640985.1 uncultured Melioribacteraceae bacterium
AATAAGAAATGTTTTTATTCAAATCATTAGTGCAATAATAATACTTTTTCTATTAAAAGAAGGAAGATTATCACGTTATTTTATTATTGTTTTTTCAACCGCAACATTAATATTACTAAGTATTCAAAAATTCATATTACGTAAATTTCTAAATTATTTAAGGGCAAAAGGAAGGAATATAAGAAGCTTAATAATAATCGGCGCCGGAGAAGTAGGTAAAAGTTTTTACGATTCCATTTTTGATAATCCTCACTTTGGGTATCGGATTATCGGCTTTTTGGATGATAAAAGCAAAACATTTCTCAACGGGCAATATCTTGGTAAAATAGACGAATTAGATGCCATACTCAGCAGGCAAAGAGTAGATGATGTAATTGTTGCATTACCAAACTACGCAACTGAGAGATTAGAAGAAGTAGTTAAAACTTGTGAAAACCATACAACAAGAATAAAAATAATACCCGATTATTTTAAGTTTGTTTCCCAAAAATATAGTATTACCGTTTTCGATCGTTTCCCTATAATTTCCGTAAGGGAAGACAAACTTAACGAACTGCATTTCCGGCTTTTAAAAAGAGCTTTCGACACTACTTTTTCCTTTTTACTTTTATCTTTTCCTGGCTTTGGCCTTTAATTGCATTGATAATAAAAATAACTTCTCCCGGTCCCATATTTTTTATTCAAGAAAGATGGGGAAGAAACAATAAAAAAATAAAGACATATAAATTCCGTTCAATGGTGGTATCGAGCAATGATGTAGATGAAGATGGAAAGTTCCGGCAAGCTTCAAAAGACGACCCGCGAATAACAAAAATAGGGAGAATATTAAGAAAGACAAATCTTGATGAGCTTCCACAATTCTGGAATGTATTAAAAGGAGAAATGAGCATAGTCGGACCCCGTCCACACCCAACGCCATTAAATTTAGAATCCAAAGATAAAGTGCATTTATACATGCTGCGCCATCTTGTAAAACCCGGAATAACCGGCTGGGCACAAATAAACGGCTACAGAGGTGAAACGAAGGATATTTCAAAAATGCAGAAAAGAATAGACTACGATATTTGGTACATAGAAAATTGGTCATTCTTTCTCGATTTGCAGATTATTATCATGACAATTTGGAACATGCTGAAAGGAGACCCGAATGCGTACTAAAAGACTAAAGATAAAAGTAAAAAGATTAAAGTAAAAAAATAGACGGATAGTAAAGAGGATGAGAGTTTGGGACTTTGGGAGTATGAGACTTTGAGAAGAATAGGAGATTATGAGAATGAAAATTAAATCACACAAAGAACTTAAAGTTTAATTTGATACATTACCAATATTATCGCACCTAACGGAGCTTTTGTAAAGGAAGCATCGTAGATGCGAAATTATGGTAAAAATGGTAAAAAAAATGGATGTAATCGCTAAAAAGCGCCATCGGTGCGAAATTATTGTAAAATTAGTAAGAAAAAATAAGTGATTGCATGCAGATAAATAGAATAAAATGACTATTCAAAAGATAAAAAATTATATTGCCCCCGGGAAAAATAAGACAGTAAAAAAGTAGAGGTAGTAGGTAATGATTAAAAATGATTTAAATGAGCGACTTTTTAATTTTGCAGCTATTCGCAGAATCCCTATGGGAGATGCTTGAAATTTATACAAAAACACTAATCCACGTTCTAAAAACACCATCAGAGCGAAATAATGGGGAAAAAACTTGTAAAAGCATCATAGATGCAAAATTATGGTAAAAATGGTAAAAAAAAGTGGATGTAATCGCTAAAAAGCACCATCGGTGCGATATTATGGTAATAGACACTAAAGCCGGAGAAACCAAGCTCCATCGGAGCGAAATTATAAAGTTATCATATATTATTGTGTAGTTAAAGTTAGATAGAAAAAAGGTAATATCGCACCTACAGAGCTTTTAGGTTATCGCGTTATTTGAGATGTTACCATATTATCGCTCCTATGGAGCTATAAGTTTTTCTCATTATTCCGTGTTACCAAACTACCGCTTCTATCGGAGCTAATGCTTTTAAGAAAACAAAGTAATTTGTAAAAGCATCGTAGATGCGAAATTATGGTAAGAAAATAGGTGAACAATCACACTAAAGCACCATCGGTGCGATATTATGGTAATATCGGCATCGAAAAGATGTTCATAAATAAGAATAATGTCCGGCAGTCACCTGACTTTGCCCACCCGTCCTGCAACAGGTTCATAAATAATTAGCTTATTAATATAATTCAACTAAAGGAGATTATTACAATGAATACTTTAAAACTAAAATATAAAAAAGATAGAAAAGTTTTTGTACCGGATAGGGAAGTTGATCTACCGGATAATTTTGAAATCGAAATTGAAAAACCTGTTCACGGAACGGGGATGACAGATGAAGAACTTGAAATATATGTACAAAAATTAAGAGAAGAATTTGTAAGGGAATTTAAAAGAAAATATGGAATTGATATGTCGAATGATCCATTTTTAGAATTGCTTGGGTGCGATGCTAGATATCTTTCTAAAACCACCTACAAAGATGATAAAAAAAGAATTATGGAAGCAATATGGGAGAAATATCATAATGATTAGGAAGATATTAGTTGATGTAAATGTTTTTGAAGATATTCTTTCGGGTAGAAACGAAGAATTATATAGTTCAAAAATGGTAAATATAGCAAAGGACCAAATGATTGAAGGCTGGATATCAGCAAATTCCCATGATGTCGAGAACCATTTCTCGACAATCGAGAAAAAATTATATCCCAATTTTTAAAGTTGATAAATCGGTTAACGGAACAATGGAAATTTCATATATGCTAAGCTCTTTAATCAAAACCCGAAGATCTTTCAAATAAACCTCTTCACCTTTTGACCTTTGCACCTTTTTCAGCGAAACTTTAAAAGTCATTTGGTTGTAAAGAGAAAGGACAGCGAGCAAATAGCAGGTAATAATTCAACTATTAATTTATTATCTTATATTAAAGTATAAATAAAAAATATTGTTTTAAGAGAGGAATATTATGGAAGCAATCTTATTGAAAGAAGTTGCAGAAATACTAAATATACCGGAACGGGATATTGAGAGAGAGAGTCTTAAAACTTTTCTTGAGGCAAAGTTAAAAAAACTGCTAATTGAGCAGCTTCAGCTAACGCGGAAATACGGCGTGAAGAATGTAGACGAAATGGAAAATTTCTATATTGAACGGAAACTCTCTGAAAAAGAATCCTGGGAAGATTATTTTGAATTGTCGCATATTGAAGCTGAAATTGAATCGGTTAAAAAAGCGTTGCAGAAGTTTTAATGTATGATTATCTTCGTTTAAAACGTATAGCTGAAGTCGAATTTCCTGATATCGTAGTAGAAGCTGAGATAATCCGTCAAAGAAAACTCAGAATAATTATTATAGATTCTTCGTATATTGACATATTCTACTCTCCAAGTTCAGCAAACCGTCATTTTGCATATCATTGGGAACGTGTGTTTTTGGATGGTACTTTCTATCGTCATGATAACATTCCGGATGGCAAGTGGAAAAATATTGCTTCTTTCCCTAAACATTTCCATAATGGTAAATATGAAAATGTTCAAGAGAGTAACATCAGCGATAACAAGGCAAAAGCTCTGCGTGATTTCTTGACATTTGTAAGGAAAAAATTAGAGGAAATAGGTAAGTAAAGAACAATACGGAATGCAATGGAAAACAAATATGCTCCGTCCCTTTTCTTTGATGAATATCTTGAAGGAGTGCATCGTTTGATGGCTTCTAAAGATTTTTACGGACCTGTAAATATTAGTTCAGATAAACAAAGAATAAAAGATTTTGAAGATTTGAAGATTTGAAAGTTTGGGTAAAGAGTAAAGATTTGGCTGTTGAGATTTTTAAATTATGCTAAGCACATTAATCAAAACCGAAGGTCATTCAAATAAATCTCTTCACCCCTTAGTCTTTTACTCCCTTCTCTTTTTAAGTCACAGATCCCGCCTCCGCGGGAAGAAGGCGGGGGATGAGTTTTGGCTTATTTTTTCTTTCCTATGATGTTGAGAACCATTACTCACAATTGAGAAAAAACAATATAAAATATCTTCTTTAGTCCTTGCATAAAAGTATAAAACACACTACATTTGTCCCTCAGTATAGAGACAAAAAGCCGTGAAAGAAACATTTAAAATAATAATATCAGATTTTCTTGAAACAGAGATGCCAAAACTTGTTGATAGGGAAATTCAAATACCGCTCAACTCAAAGAAAATAATATCGTTAGTTGGGGCAAGAAGAACGGGCAAAACCTATCTGTTTTACTCGGTAATAAAAAAGCTGAGAGAAAAGAAACATAACACTCAAATTGTTTATATAAATTTTGAAGATGACAGGCTTTTCCCGTTAACGCTTAAAGATTTAAACTTGTTTGTTGAAGCTTATTACGAATTATATCCAAGCAATAGAGACAAAACAGTTTACTTCTTTTTTGATGAAATTCAGAATATTGATAACTGGGAAAAATTTATACGAAGAATATACGATTCATTAAATTGTAAAATATTTATAACCGGTTCATCATCTAAATTTTTAAGTAAAGAAATTGCAACTTCACTTAGAGGAAGAACAATAAGTTTTGAAGTATTCCCATTTAGCTTTACCGAATACTTAAAAATTAAAGGGATTGAAAATAATTATTTATCATCAAGAAACAGAGCACAAATTGTTAATGCGTTTGAGTTTTATCTGCATAATTCTTCTTTTCCCGAATTATTAGAGGCTACAAAAATCGAGAAGCCCAAAATATTAAAGGAATATTTAGATCTAATTATTTATAAAGATTTAATTGAGAGATATCAAATTACTAATTTATATCTAATAAAATATCTCATTAAATTTTTGCTATCTAATTCGGCAAATCTGATAAGCATTTCAAAGATTTATAACAATCTAAAATCACAATCTGTAAAGGTTTCAAAAAACAGCCTTTATCAATATATAGAATATTTAACGGATGCTTATATTCTATTTCCGGTAAAAATATTTTCTAATAATATTAGAGAGATTCAAAGAAATCCACAAAAAATATATTCATTAGATTCTGGTTTGGTAGATATTGTATCTGTTGCAAAAGATATCGGAAGAAATTTTGAAAATACTCTTTTTTTAGAGTTAAGGAGAAAACATCAAAATATATTTTATTTTAAACTCAAGCAAGAGATTGATTTCTGCTTCCAATATAATGGTAAAATTCATCTAATAAATGCTTCCTACTCAATAAAAGAAACCTCAACAAAGGAAAGAGAGATAAATAGCTTGGTAGAAGGGATGAAATACTTTAAGATAAAGGAATCATTTTTGCTAACTAATTCTAATGAAGAAACTATTAGAATAGAAGATATGAAGGTAAAAGTACTTCCTCTTTGGAAATGGATACTTCAGAATTAAAAACACCATTAAAATCTTGAGTGAAATAATTCGTGAAGCAGTACAGCATTTTAGGTCTCATAGGGAACTTGATACTTACAAAGAATTATATAAAAAATACGATCAAATTCTTGGCAAGTTAGTTAATATGTCGTTAAAGCCGGAAAATGGAAATATTAAACTCATAAAAGGATCACCTCATCTCTAAGTCACTTTGTCTCTTTGTCTCTAATTCTCTTTGTTACTCAATCTCACATTCACATTTTCTCATTCTCACAAATCACTAAAGTCACTTCGTCTCTAAGTCTTCCCGTCGGTTTTTATCTTTTATCTTGCTCTACCATTCGGACAAATTTTGTTTCTAATTTTCTCATTACTCCATACTCATTACTACTTTTGCTTGATGCTTACAAAGAACTATATAAAAAATACGATCAAATTCTCGGCAAATTAGTTAATATGTCGTTAAAACCGGAAAATTGGACTTATTAAACAGAGCATCACTTCGTCTCTAAGTCTCCTAATCACTAAGTCACTTCGTCACCCAATCTCATTCTCACATAACTACGTACTGATTCCTTTCGCTTTTTATCTTGTCCTGAAATCCTAACAAATTTTGTTTCTAATTTTCTCATTACTCCATACTCATTACTCCATACTCATTACTACATACCTACTACTTCCCTCATTTCTCATTTTCACAAACTCTCATTTTCGCACATTCTCTCATATTTTCATTTTTGTGTTTTCTCTTTACTCTTTTACTCCATACTCATTACTGCATTCCTACTCCATCATTTATCTTCACGAAAAAGCACCGGCAGCAATGCGCCATAAAGTTACAGAAGACGGCAAAATATATCAGAGTCCCGATAGGAAAAGATATATTTGCAGCCAAAATTAAAACGTATATTTAACAGTCCCGGTAGGGACGTAATATTTATAGCAACTTACAAATTAGCTTTTAATGCTGCAATTATGATGAAGGATATGAAAAGTCTCTCAAATCTAGTATCTTTAAAATAATGTTTATTTATAATTCAATGAATGCAAGAAGCAAAATATTAAGAGAAATAAAAACTTTATTATTCAATCAATCGGAAATTGAATTCGCCTTTCTTTTTGGGTCGTTTGCAAGAAATGAAGAAACCGAGTTAAGCGACATAGATATTGCTATTTACTATACAGAAGATAAATCCAATTACGAAGCTAGAATGTTTGAGTTTGATATTGAGTCTAAATTAACCGAGAAACTACCGACACAAAAGTTTGATGTTAGAAGCCTAAATAATGCCCCAATAATTGTTATTGGAAAAATAATAAATGAAGGAAAAATAATTTTCACACGAGACGAAGCTGTTTTAACTGATTTTATTGTACAAAACAGATTAAAATATATGGATTACATGATAGTTTATAAACCTTTGCTTGAAAAAAGATACGAGGAAATTATAAATGCTGGATAAGGAGAAAATCGAAAAATTATTTTTAGAGTTAGATGAGTATCTTCTTGCCCTGAATGAACTGAAAGAGCTATCAGTTGATACTTATTTAAAAGAAAAAAAGAACATCTATTCCGGCAGATATTTGCTTCAAATTTCAATTGAAACATGTATTAATATTGGTAATCACATAATTTCTACAGCGAAAATGGAATTGCCTAAAGAATATGCCGACACTTTCCGAATACTTACAAAAAATGAAATCATACCGGATGAATTAAAGGAAACGCTAATTTTGATGACGCGATTTAGGAACAGAATCGTCCATTTATATTGGGATATAGATGATGAGTTTGTGAAGAAAATAATTGAAGAAAATTTGGATGATTTTTACTTGTTTCAGAACGCTATAAAGTCCTATCTGAAAAACATTAAGTAAGTTGACTATTTAACTATTATAAATTTAAAAAGATTTAGTTGATGTAAATGTTTTTGAAGATATTCTTTCAGGTAGAAACGGAGAATTATATAGTTCAAAAATAGTAAATATAGCAAAGGACTAAATAATTGAAGGCTGGATATCAGCAAATTCCCATGATGTCAAGAACCATTCTTCGACAACCGAGAAAAAATTATATCCCAATTTT
>CAZXJG010000157.1:0-7429 GCA_964640985.1 uncultured Melioribacteraceae bacterium
AATTAAGAGAAGTCAATTTATTTTTTTCAATATCCTTTAAAAATTTTACATTTAACTTCAAAGTTTGCCCTGTACGCGAATTTAAGATACTAAAATATCCGTCCTTTTGCCATTTAACTTTTTGCCTTTGAGAATATCTATCCAATTTTGAAATTGAAGACCACACGGTAACGGCATTTATAAATTTATTTTTATAAGCGGTTAATAAAGAAACGGCACCTCCTTTACTGTGTCCAATTAAGCCGATAAATGAAAATTTTATACCGAAAGTTTCCGATTTCACAGCATTAATTATTTCGGTTAATTCATTACACTGTCTACTATATGTGTCGTTTGCAAATTTATCTAACTCGGTAAACTCGCTGAAATTTTCTCCAATTCCATTATGTGAAAAGTTAAATGTTACAACAAAGAATCCTTTTTTTGCAAAATATTCACCGATATAAGGTACAAAACCCCAATCTTTGAACCCTTTAAAACCATGAACAAATATCAAACAACTTTTCGGTAAAATATTAAGAGGAAAATAATTTGTGATATGCAATACTTCACGATCGGCTGTTTTTAAAATAGTATCTTTTTTCATAATTTAAAATGACTATTGTAATTAAAATTGTCAAGAAAATTCATATAACCGATTGTAAAGTTAAATCAAAAATAAAATTGCATTGCTGTCGAATTAAATATCCACCTCCTTAGAAGGTGGATTTCTGTGGTACATTAAAGCATTTAGAAAAACAACGCTATGGTTTGGGGAGATAAACCGGAAGCAATTGCCGACCAATGTATAAAAGAATTAAATGTTGATATGGTTTTAAAATCTGTAAAAGAATTTATAAGCGCCTAAAATATCTTATCTTGAAAATATCCCGGGAACATTAATTTAAGAATCTTGTATTTTTTATTTTATTTTGGACAAATGTGATTTGGTTCATAATTTATATTACGATTTAATAATTTTCATTATATTTAAGTATTGAAGAAAAAGCTATATAGAAACGAAATAAAAATTTACACTCGCAATAATTATTAATAAGAAATGGACTAATGACAAATTTATTAATTATACCGTCAATCGACATAAAAGAAGGAAAGACTATAAGAGTAGTACAGGGAATACCTGAATTAAATTGTAGCGAGTATGATGACGATCCCGTAGAAATGGCAATGATATGGCGTATTGAAAATGCTAAAGCTTTACATTTGGTTGATTTCGATTCATCGCAGAAACATTCGCATAATAATTTTGAAATTATTAAAAAAATATGCGACTCTGTAATTATACCTGTATCATTTGGAGGGGGTATAAAATCTTACGAAGATGCCGATGAAATTTTTAATCTCGGAGTATTCCGCATCGTGATTGGTACTTTAATGTTTGAAAACGAAAAAGAATTCAAAAAAATTTTATCAAAGTTTGGTCCAAAAAGTGTAATAGCCGCAATTGATGTGGTTGAAAATGAAGTTGTTGTTGGAGCTAGAAAAATAAATACAGGGTTATCGCCAATTGAATATGCTAAAAAACTTGTAGACATGGGAATTCAGAGATTAGTGGTTACCGATGTTAAAAGAAACGGAATGCTCGCAGGTCCTAATATAGAACTCTCCGTTCAAATTGCACAAACGACAGGTGTAAAAATAACACATTCGGGCGGCATTAGTAAATATGCCGATTTAATAAAGATTAAAGAAAAAATGGAATTTGGAATTGATTCCGTTATAATAGGCAGAGCACTTTATGAAAACAAGTTTCCCTGTCAAAAAATATGGCGGATGGCAGAATCAAAAATATTTTAACCGAGGATTCTATGGAAACTCAAAACAATATATTAAACAAAAGCAGCTTTTGGACAAATTTATTCAAAGAACCGACCGAGGGTGCTGATCTCGAAAAATTAATTGCCTCGATGCCTCCTTTTAAAAATATCGGGAAAAAATACAGAAAACTTATTCTGCAAATTCTTCACAATAGAGTTTATGAAGCCGGTGAATATATATTTTATCAAGGAGACCCGGGAATTGGTTTTTATATTGTTCGTGAAGGTGAAGTTGCGATTGTACAAGAAGATTCGAACGGCAGCAATAGAGAATTAACAAAATTAACAAGAGGCGACTTTTTTGGTGAACTCTCAATGCTTGATGAAGAAATTCGCTCTGCTTCGGCAGTTGCGTTAAAAGATTCTAAACTTGCCGTTCTTTTTAAACCCGATTTGGATGAATTTATTGATAAATATCCAAAAACCGGTATAGAAATTCTCAGAGGTCTTTCAAAAATTGTTGTAACGCGATTAAAAAACTTAAATGATGATTTTATAGCTTTGCATAATAAATCAATTCAAAAATTGGAGGGGAATTAAAATGGTTTCTATCTCAAAAATACTTGTTCCTATCGATTTTTCCGATTATTCAAAAAAAGCACTCAACTATGCAATTGACTTTGCAAAAATATTCAATGCAAAATTATATCTGATTTATGTTGTTGAACCGATTATTTATCCAGCCGATTTTAGTATGGGACAAATTGTATTTCCCGAAACGGGTGAAGATATAATGAACCGCTCAAAAATAGGGTTGCAAGATTTAGCTAAAAGCATTATCCCAAAGAATATCGAGTATGAAATCATCCTGAAAAACGGCAAACCATTTATAGAAATAATTGAAACCGCATCTGAAAAAGATATCGATTTAATTATTATTGCAACTCACGGTCATACAGGTGTTGAACATTTATTATTCGGTAGTACTGCTGCAAAAGTAATACGTAAAGCACCCTGTCCGGTTTTAACATTGCGTAATCCAATAAAAGGGTTTGACTTTAATAACAACAAATAATGCATTTAACATTTGAAAAAAAACTTAAATTAATTTTGACCGATAATACTTCGGGCAGTCGCCAATTAGTATTAAAATTAAATGAATTATTTAAATCATACTATTTAAATAGTGAAAAAATAAAAAACGTTATTCCCGGAATACGTAAAAAATTTTCACAATTTTCTTCCGTTGAAAACTACTTAAATTTACTTGAGATGCATCTATCAGAAAATTCGAAGCTTAGTAAAGATTTTTTTGATAATTTCGAAATAAATTCAAACAATTTATACGAGCAAATTTATAAAAAAGCTTTTGCTTATTTTTCTAACTTAAATACCGTCATTACCCTTTCCAATAGTGAAACTATTTTAAATATATTAAAATTGTTAAAAAACGATAATCCGCGTTTAAAAGTAATTGTTTGTGAATCGAGACCCCAATGCGAAGGGAAGTTTTTAGCTCAGCAACTTGCAGAATCTCATATCGAAGTTGAGTTTATTACCGAAGCAATGATTATGCAAAAATTACCGATATCCGATGCCGTTTTATTAGGTGCTGATAAAATACTGAATGATGGTACGGTGATAAACAAAGTCGGCAGTTCAATTTTAGCGCTTGCTGCTAGATACCACAACAAACCGGTTTATGTTTTAGCCGACAATAGTAAATTCGGGAATGGATCTTCATTTGAACCGAAAGAATATCCGTCAGATGAGATATGGGATATTAAAAATGAGAAAATAAATATCACTAATTTTTATTTTGAAGCTGTTGATAAAGCTTTGATTACAAAAATTTTTACTGAATCGGGTATAAAAAAGTTCTGATATATTAATCCGGCAATTATTTATTTTGCATCTAATTTGTAGAGAAGTTATGATACAGTAGAAAGTAATATAAAGTAGAAAGTAAAAAGTAATATAAAGTAGAAAGTAAAAAGTAGAAAGTAGAAAGTAGAAAGTAAAATAAATATTAATTGATAATTTTAAGTTTTCTGATATAGTGTTATAAGTTTGTTTTTTCTAAGTTGATTTATAAACAAATTCACCCTTTCTTCCGCCGGGTCAACTTTATCGCCAAACTCCACTTTCGTTTTATCAATAATATCCTGAACCGTATTTTTACCATCACATAATTGCCAAACAAAGGAACCGATTTCGTCTAAGTCTATTTTAATAAGTCTATCCGCATATTTTTTAAATATTGTTCTGTCGAGAAAACCCTTTTTTTCCCGTTCGAATAAAACCGTTACCAATCCGTTTTCCGTCTGAAACTTACAATTTCTAAAAAGATATAACGATAATATGTTTTCTTCTATAGTTTTAATTTTTTAAACCCCAATTCTAAACCATGTCCATGAGGACCAACTTCACTTTTCCTAAGGAGATATGCAAAAAGCAGTCCGAATAAACCTAAAGTTGAAAATATCCACATTCCTGCATTATAACCACCACTGGCATCATTTACCCACCCTATTAAAAAGTTAAATCCGGCTAACCCGGCATTTTGAATCAATGTCATAACTCCGTAAGCAGTACCCAATTTTGATTCATCAATTATTAAAGCAACCGAGGGCCACATAACCGCCGGAATTAATGAAAATGCAAACCCCATCATTGCCATCGGTATATACAAAGTTAAATGTGTGTAAGCCATCAACAAATAAACAGGCAATAGTAAAATAGAACCAATCATCATAAGCAACGAACGATTCCCGATATAATCGGATAAAAGTCCGAACAGAGGAGATAAAATCATTGCAAAAACTTTCAGCATACTTAATTGAAATCCTGCTTCACCTCTTGATATATGGTGAATATCCATAAAAAACTTAATTGCGAAAGTTTCGAACGGGAAAATACCCGAGTAAAATGTTACACACAATAAAACAATAAACCAAAAAGATCTATTAAATGAATAAATTTGTTTAAACTCGAACTTTTCTTGTTTGGGAACAGGATGAACTTTATAATTCTTTTCTGCATAAATGTCCATTCCCCAATAAATCATAACCGAGACAATGGATAAAACACTTGCAGCAACACCAATTAATAAAGGACCCTGCCAATGAGTATAATAACTTGCAGCCCAAGTTGGGGAATTAAAAGCTAAAAATGAACCGAGTCGAGCTATAGTAAGGTTAATCCCAAAGGCAAATGAAAGCTGCTTACCCTTAAACCAACGACCAAGAATAGTTGTTATACCGACAATCATCGATTCGGCACCAAGCCCAAATACCAATCTGCCGATAGCCATTATTATTAATTCACCGCCGGAAAAGGCTGTTATAAAAGCCCCTATCATACACAAGAAAGCAAAAATAAAAGTGGAAATTCTTGTTCCTATCCTGTCAATTATAATTCCACCGATAAGCACCATAAAAATATTGGGTACACTATAAATACCAACCAACAAGCCTATATCGGCATCATTAAAGTGCAGTTGTTTTATAAGTACATCGGCAAGCGGACTAATACTATCGTAAATATAATAATTGCCGAACATAGCAAGACTTACAAAAATTAAGATAGCCCATCTATATACGGCAGAAGGCTCAGGTTTGTTTATAACAGAAGGGGATTCCGCATAGGTCATTATATTATTCTCATAGTAACATTTATAGTTTTAAAACAAAAAAATGAAATTCTCCCTAATAACACATCAGAAATAATACATCAGAGTATAAATCGGTATTTTATTTGCCCATAAGAACAAAGCATTGACGTCTGTTGAACACATATTAAATTTAGAACAAATAATAAAAAAAGCCCAAACAGAATCCTCAAAACTTTAGTTTTGAACTAAAATTATAACGAAAGGAAAATCCCTCGGGTTAATATAAATGTTTTATATATAGGATGAAGTTCTTTTATTTAATTTAACCACTAAACCCACCCGCGATCTGAACATGCTTGAGCAACACGGCTAACTGCAATTACATAAGCTGCATCACGCATATATAAATTCTTTTTCTTTGCTACATCATAAACGGATTTAAAAGCAGAAGTCATCTTCAAACCTAATTTATCGAGTACTTCCGACTTTTCCCAATAGTAATTCATATTACTTTGTACTTGTTCAAAATAACTACATGTTACACCCCCGGCATTTGTGAGGAAATCGGGAGTAAGAAAAATGCCTCGTTCTTCAATAACTTTATCCGCTTCCGGGGTAGTTGGACCATTGGCGCCTTCGGCAATAATTTTTACCTTTTGACTAATTTTATTTACGTTATTTTCTCTAATTTGATTTTCAAGTGCACAAGGTATTAAGATATCTACATCTTGCGAAATCCACTCCTCACCGGGTAATATATCGTAACTTTCGTCTTTAGCCTTTTGTTTATCAATACCGCCAAATCTATCGGTTATTTTTTCCAGTTCTTTTAAATTTATACCATCTAATTTTCTGAATGTATACGATGTTTGATCGGCTTGATCCCAGCTTGAAACGCAAATTACTTTCCCGCCAAGTTGAGTATATTTTTCAATTGCATATTGAGCTACATTACCAAAACCTTGAATTGCAGCAACAGTATTCTTTATATCGATGTTTAATCTTTTCAAACTTTCTCTAAGGACAAAAATTACGCCGTAGCCTGTAGCTTCGGTTCTACCTAACGAACCTCCCATACCAACGGGTTTTCCGGTAATAAACCCCGGATATTTAGCTCCGCGAATTGTTTCAAATTCGTCCAGCATCCATAACATATGCTGTGCGTTTGTCATAACGTCGGGAGCCGGTACGTCATTTAATGGTCCAACGTTTTTTGCCATTTGTCTTACCCAGCCGCGGCTTATTTTTTCCTGTTCTCTCATACTTAAGTTGTGCGGGTCACAAATTACCCCCCCTTTCCCACCGCCTAACGGTATATCCACTACCGAACATTTCCACGTCATCCACATTGCCAATGCTCTTACCGTATCAATCGTTTCTTGCGGATGAAATCTTATTCCTCCTTTTGCAGGCCCTCTTGCATCATTATGTTGAACTCTAAAACCTTTAAATACTTTAACAACATCATCATCCATTCTTATCGGTATACTAAATGAATATTCTCTTAATGGATTTCTCAATAATTCTTTTGTCGACTCATTAAGTGCTAATAAATCGGCAACATGGTCAAATTGTTCTTGAGCCATTTCAAATGCATTAAATTTTTTTCCGTCCATTATCTTCCTCTTTTAATATTTAATTAACACCACTCATTTTCAATAAAACAATAAAACTGTTTCAATTAAAAATAATAAAACAGATATTTCTGTTTTTAGTTTAGTAAAACTAAATAATGCTTAATTGTTCTGCAAAAAATAATAGTAAAAAATTTATAATATTTACCGGTTGAACCGCTTTGTAAAGTTATTTGTGTTTTCAAAAAAACAAATAAAAAATATTATTAAATTGTTTGTGGAAAATAAAAGTATTACGGTTTTTCTTATTGAGCACAATATGAAATTTGTTTTGGATGTTGCAGATTTTTGTTTATTCATGAATCACGGAAAAATTACTGCTTTTGGTATGCAGAAGAAATAATTGGTAATGACAAAGTAAGAAAGACTTATATAGTATTAACAACTAAATCCTTGTTTTTTTTTGTTTGAAAATTTTTGCTCTT
>CAZXJG010000158.1:0-7405 GCA_964640985.1 uncultured Melioribacteraceae bacterium
ATTTCTAATCAAATCACAATTCACAATTACCAATAAATAAACATTTCTATAAGCGGTATTCGTTGCTTGTTCTAATTGTTCATTGTTCATTTTTTAGGTAATTAGACCAATTAGAAATTAGAACAATTTTAATCAATAGCACATCAAAATATTATTTCGCATTAATTTCTTTGTAAAAAAAACAAAGATTTAACTGACAATACTATATTATTCCACCCCCTAAATATTTTTTTGATATTTCAAAGTTACATTACAAAAGCAATTAAAAATAAATTGTTAACCAAATAGTCTTTCCCGACTTATCGGTATTTTCAACACGGTGTTTTTTATGAGACGGAATTATTAAATAATCACCGGGTTTTAAGAATACCTTTCCTTCGTTCTCAAACAGCAATTCTGCACTCCCTTTTAATAATAAAACAAATTCATTACTATTTTGATCATACCAATAATTTGGCGGAGAAGAATGCCCGTCCGAAATAATCCTTTCAACTTTAAGATTTTTTTTGCTGATTATTTTTTCCAATATTTCCTCAGGAATTTCGTCGGGAATATTTTCGAAAAAATTATTTACTTTCATTCTTCCCCACATTTTAAATTATTTCTTCAGTTTTTTAAAATCAGCACCGGTAGGATTTTGAAATATTCTTAAACCAAATTGGGGAATTACCGCCAAAACATGATCAAAAATATCCGATTGTATCTCTTCGAATTTTGCCCAATCAATTGTATTTGCAAACACATAAATTTCAATAGGCAATCCGTTCGGTCCGGGCGGAAGTTGTCTGATAAGAAAAGTTAAATTTTTATTTATATCTTCCCTTTGGCGTAAATACGCTTTCAGATATGCCTGAAATGTACCGAGGTTGGTTAATCTTCTGCCATTAATTAAATCGTTGTCATCAATGTTTTTATCTTTATTAAATTTTGCAACTTCTACTCTTTTACTTTTAATATAATCTGCAATTAATCGAAAATTTTCGAACCGTTTTAATAATTGTTCATCGGCAAACCGAACACTCGATTGATCGATATATACAGCACGCTTAATTCTTCTGCCTCCGGTTTCAACCATTCCTCTCCAATTTTTAAACGAAACATCAATTAATTTGAAAGTAGGAATTACAGTAATTGTTTTATCAAAATTTCTCACTTTAATTGTATGAAGCGCTAAATCCATTACATCACCGTCGACACCAAGCGATGGAATCTCAATCCAATCGCCAATATGGATTAAATCGTACGAAGATATTTGTATGCTTGCAACAAAAGATAAAATTGTATCTTTAAAAATTAGAAGGATTACGGCGGTCAAAGCGCCAATCCCCGTAAGCAATGCCCAAGGGTTTTGACCGGTAAGTACACCGAGAATAATTATTGCGCCCACTATATAAATAATTATATTGATTATCTGCAAATATCCTTTAATTGACTTCTTGGTTTTGCCCTCAAATTTTTCATATATCGAATTAAAAGAAGCCACAATTTCAACAATTATTAAAAGGATAATTAAAATAGTTAGAGCTGTGATTATCCTTCGAAAAAAATCGGCAGTTTGAGGGATTAAATATAAAAACTCGTGGATAACCCATAGTGGAGCCAAATACGAAATTCTTCGTAATAGTTTTTCATTCAAAAACAAATCGTCAATTTTAGTTTTGGTTTTACTAACTAATTTTTGAAGCCCGCGAATGATTATCTTCCTCGTTATAAAATAAGCTGCATACGAGAGTATCAAAATACCGATGAACTTAAATAAATCCGTATAAAAAGGGTTTTGTTTCAGCCAGTCGACAATTTTATTAAATTCCATTTTTCACCATTTTTTTAAAATGTAAATTATAAATTTTCCCGTTTAATTTTCAGCTAAGGGAGTTGAATAGAATAATTTGCATATAATACAATAATAAATAACTGTTATCAAACACTTTAGGAATTGTAATTCGATAACTTATTTTATTCCACTCCCTAAGCTTTTTAATTTTGCTCCGGTTAGCCTAAAAACCGTCCAATCGTTCATTGGAACAGCACCTAAATTTTTATAAAAATTAATTGCCGGTTCATTCCAATCCAAAACCGCCCATTCAAATCTACCACAATTTTCTTTAACAGCTAATCCGGCAAGATATTTTAACATCTCCTTACCAAATCCTTTTCCCCTTTCTTCCGGCAAAACAAATAAATCTTCCAAATAAAGTCCCGGTTTCGCAAGAAAAGTAGAGTAGTTGTAAAAATAAATTGCGAATGCTACCGGCGTATTTTCACTGTACCCTAAAATGCACTCCACTTTTGCGCCTTTTCCAAAAAGGGTTTTTTTAAGCAATGCTTCAGTAGCGGTTACCTCCGAAGTAAGATTTTCATATTCAGCTAATTTTTTTATGAATGATAATATAATACTAATATCTTTTTCAGATGCTTTAACTATCTTTAACACCATACCTCCGGTTATTTCTTTTTTCCAAAATTGTGAATATAAAAATAATTATAATTTAAAGTATTTGATGAGAAATAAAATTTATTTTTTATAATTTAGCATTTTTGTTTTTAATTATGTAAAATATCTATTTTTGAAGCTGAATATAACAAACAGATGAATATTATCAATATTATTATGATTGCTTTGGGATTGGCAATGGATGCCTTTGCTGTTTCACTTGTTGCGTCGGCTTCAGGTTACGTAAAAAATTCACGAGCTTCGTTTCGTTTGTCATTTCATTTCGGTCTTTTTCAATTTTTAATGCCTGTTTTAGGTTGGTATTTAGGATTAAGTTTCGTTCCATACATTATATCTCTCGACCATTGGATTGCTTTTGGATTGTTAACTTTTGTAGGCAGCCGGATGATTTTTTCCGGTATAAATTTAAAAGTTCATAGCTATAAAAAAGATCCTTCACGCGGCTTTACGTTAATAATGTTGAGTATTGCCGTAAGTATTGATGCTTTGGCTATCGGTATGAGTTTAGCAATGTTAAAAGTAACTATCTGGTATCCCAGCGTAATTATTGGTGTTGTAACGACCCTTCTTTCTTTTTTAGCGATTCATATTGGAAAACGGTTAGGTGTTGTATTCGGGAAACGTATGGAAATATTTGGAGGTGTAATATTAATAGCAATCGGTCTTCGCATTTTGTTAACTCTTTATTACCACTAATAAAAAATTAAACTTACATACATACAAACTTATGCTTTCAATAAAAAAAGCGCAGTTTAGGGGGTAGAACAAAACGAGTTATCAAATTACAATTCCTAAACCGCGCATGTTGTATAATTATTCTTTCTTTTCTCCTTTTGTAGTTGATATTTTTAAAGGTACATAAACAGGGCACCATCCTATTACTGCAGTAAAAATTGGAATAAGCCCAATTAAGCCCCACCAAGTATGAAAAATTAATCCGAGAATTAAAATAATAATTCCCAAAATGTAACGAATAATTTTGTCGGTACTTCCAACATTCTTCTTCATTTACTACCTCCTTTATTTGATGGATTCATATTTTTAATAACAAAGAGAATTTAACATATTTAAGACTTTTGGTCAAGTTTTAAGTGAAAAAATATTTTAGCCTGTCAACTATATTACCCAATACTGTTTTTTTCAACTGAATTGAAATTAAATTCTTTTATGATATTTTTTATGAGCGGTCGATAAATAAAAAAGAGAATTAAAATAATTCCGAAAATTAATAGATAAATATAATTATGAGTCAGCAAAAAAGCCGTCAAATTAATAACATTTGCAATTGTAATTAGCAACATTCTAAAAAGAATAAAGTTAGAATACTTCTTGATTTTTTCATTTGGTTTTTTAGATATCGCCGGTTTTCTAATAATTCTAAAATAGAGAACCCGAGGAACAATTATCACAAAAGCATTAATTATCATAACAATTATTCGAGCTATATTTTCAAATTCTTTATGTGCAGTTACAAAATTATTTTCTACTAAAAAATAAAAAGTAATTAGAAAAAATAACTGCAACGAAAGAAGTACAATAAATATATTATCTAAAATTTTTAATGAAGATATTTTTAAATTATGCATAATTAAATGCCGTTAAACGAAAAGGAGATTTTATCTATTATCAATTATAAAATATTTGTTTTTCCGTACTTATTAAAGTAAATCAGTCAATTGAATAAAGGAGAAAATTCCCATTAACTTTGATAAAGTTAAACTTAATATTTAATATTTGCTTTCCGCTTTTAAATAATACAGATAAAAGAAATTTATGAGTTTTTTTCGTTCCACGTTGAATTAATTTACCAATTTTATAAGAATCACTGATTAACAAATATTTCTTGATTCTTTTACATATCCAATCTACTTTTTGTTTTTCCGAAGGATTTTTATAGTTAAATGAATCTTTCAGTATTCTGTTTTTATCTTTCCCTCTGTAGGCAATTAACTTTGCAGCCTTTTGGAAATGGTTTGACTTGGAAAACGAGAATAATTTTTCCAATTTTATTTTTATTACTTCAGATACTTTATTTTGCTGCGCATTAAGAAAAGGCGCGCCGCATATCATAAAAAAAATTACAAATATAAATATTTTTGTTTTCATTGTATTAAATCCCCGATTTAATTGTATATAAATTGATACTGTGAAATTATATTTTCTTTTTTTTAATTCGAATAGCTTATTTCTTTAAATGCAATCTTTATAGTATCAATTTTTATGCCTTTAGGGGGTGGAATAATAAGTTATACATTTATTAAATATTAAGTTATTCTATTCCACCCCCTTAATTTCAATATACAAAATGTTTTATTTTTTCTCCTTTAATTCCGAGTTCAGTCATAGCTTCAATTCCTATTTTAAGATGAAGATCGACAAATTTTAAACATACGAGCTGCATTTGCCGAGCCAATACCAAAATTTATAATTGAAAGACCATTATCATTTGTGGCTGTCTGCATCGGCTTGTTTTTACCTTTAATATCACAACTGAACATTTCGGCGAATTTGGTTACATAATTATTAAAGTTAGTCAACAACATGTAATCGCCGAATTCATCTATGTTTGTCCCGGTATATCTCGGCAACCAATTTTTAGCTATTCCTAATTTTGTATTCATTTATTTTCTCTTTTATTGAAAATTTTCATAACTCTCTATTTTTCAAAGACAAGGTAAATCTCTAAAAAATAATGTACAAAAGAAAATCGTAATAAAAGCAATTATCATGCAGGGAAAAGACGGAATAATTTTTAATAAATCAAGTTTGCTTGGAAAAATCAAATTTTGTAAGATAGAAAAATTTGCTTTATAGTATTACAATTTAAATTCTTTTTTTTTTGTTAAAATAATGTATCTAACGGGGTGAATTAGAAATTAAAAAAGGTGCAATAGTTTAAACATAATTTCTAAATTTGCAGTGTACTGCGCTATGTATTATAAATAAGGGGAGATTAAAATGGATAATTCAGCAAAAGCCGGAAATTTCGGGAAAGGGTTAGGGCACGGCGGCGGGCGTGCACGCAATAACGGCGGTGGATTCGGTAGGGGCGGTTTTTGTGTATGCGCAAAATGCGGTGAGAAAATACCTCATCAAAGAGGAGTTAAATGCACAACGGTTAAATGCCCAAATTGCGGACATACGATGGTTAGGGAAGAATTGCTGAATGCAAAAAGAAAATAATAATTTATTGTATGCTGTTATATTAGAGTTTCTGCAAAATAAAGGTTCTGTCATTTCTTCCAAGGGAATGCCTGTGGCAGAACCCACTTTTTGAGTGAGAAATCTTTCACTTCCTGCCTGCGGTATCTGAACAGTGTACACACGTAACACCGTGGTATAAATCAGTTAAATTAGAGGCATGGAAATTTATAGGAAAAATTTCAGTGAAGCAACACCGGCGGATAAAAGAACATCGTGTAGTTTTGGCACCCCAAGATGCAACAATATTAAACTATACTTATCCTTTAACCGAAGGACTTGGTCCAATAAATAAAACAGATGATCACAGTATCGGTTTGATATTACATGACACATTGGCCTTTACAGTAAATGGAACAGCATTTTAGGAATATTGGATGCTCAATGTTGGGCACGCGATCCGGAAGAAGAAGGCAAAAGTCAAAAGCGAAAAAAATTACCTATAGAACAAAAAGAGAGTATGAAATGGCTAAGGAGTTTTCAAAGAGTCTCAGAGGTTCAGAAACTGTGTCCGAATACAGAGATAATAAGCATAGGAGACAGAGAATCAGATATCTACGAATTATTTCAGAGGGCAGTTAAAGAGGGCTCTGATGGTGTTAAGCTTTTAGTGCGAGCAAGGGGAAAAGTAGAGCAGGAGAGATTGTGGAGATACATATCGAGACGAGAGATAGCCGGTTCATTGGAAATACCTATCGCCGTAAATCGCAAAAAAAGATGGAAGGTATAAACATTTACATATCTCGGAAATTTAAAAAGTATGTTTGTCCGAAGGACGCTGTACGTATGAAGGTATGATTAATTGAAAAGCATAAAAATCTCCTTCTTCCATACAATCATTCTATCAATGTTTATATCAATTTTATTTCAATATATCTTAACCCTGTGTAATAAAAAAATTACACTAGACAGGCATAAAAAACAAGGATTTAGCTGACGATACTATATATCCCGGCGTGGCAATAAGAAAGCTCGAGATATATGGATTGATTTACGTTTTGCCGATGTAAAACTTACTCCGCCAAAAGATTTGTCATTAAGCTCACCGATTCGTGTTTGGGCGGTATATCTTCTTGAACAAAGCAATTCGGTATTGACCAATAGAATGGATACTGATAAATCACCCCCTGGTCCATTAAAAGCTGAACCTTAACTAACGGTGTTATGTGTGGGTAAAGATCAGCCACCGCAGGCAGGTTCAAAAGGATTTACTCTTTCGATATGGACTTGATGCATAACCTTCCTTCGTAATCTCCATTGTAAAACAGTTTATTTCTAAATAATTGGCAACTGTTGGGAATAATGTCAATTAATTATTCCAAATCATTTTCATTTCTTTAAATACTTTTCCCGGGAAGTATCTCAGTTCAGTTTATTAAAACACAATTAAATAATTTAAATAAACAATAGAGAATATTCGAATAATGATTAAATACGAAATATTTAACAATGGCACGTACTTTGAGAATTAGATGAGAAATAAATTTAATTAGTTTGGAGAATTGTAAGATGGATTGGCTGGCAGAAAATTGGTTTTGGGTGTTGATAGGTGTTGTTTTTATTGTTATGCACCTATTTGGTCATGGTGGACACGGTGGACATGGAAGCCATGGTAGGAATGAAAAACATAAAAAAAATGATAATAATGAAGACGAAGATCAAAAATAAAAAAGCCAAACTCCGGATTCCGGGAGTGGGCATCATTAACTTATACAATTATAATTAAAGAAGGAGCTTTATTATGTTAAA
>CAZXJG010000159.1:0-6130 GCA_964640985.1 uncultured Melioribacteraceae bacterium
GCTGTTCAATTGTTCTAAGATTTTATAATTTTTCCTATTACCGAAAAATGTTTGGGCTTCTATTGGAAAACTACGTACCTTATTATAGTATCTTTTTAATGCACTTTCTAAATATTTGTTGAAAAAAGTAGATGATTCTGTATCATATCCAAAGTCAATAAATAAATAATAAGTTTGTCCCACTATTCTACCTCTTACAAAAAATATTTTCTTTTAATGTGAGGATAAAAATCCACCTCAATTTTATTATTTTTTAAAAGGGTTTTAATACGATATCTTAACTGATCCAAACTAAGATTCAACATTTTAGCCGCTTCGCTTTTTTTCCCATTTGTCGTTTCCAATACTTTCTCTATCTCTTCTAATTCCAATAAAGCTTTTCTAATTTCTATATTTTCATAACTACTACTTTTATTGTCTTCTATTATATTATCTTCCTTACTTATTTCCTTTCGCAAATGTTTAAGCAGAAGTATTTTGTCTTTATACAATCTTGCTTTTGTACACCCGTCCCAAATCACCGATTGAAGTTCCCTAACATTCCCCGGCCAGCTATATCTTTCGAATATATCATAAACTTCAGGATCAATCGACTTTAAGTTTGTTTTTTCTTTTTCTTTGAAGTGATTAAAGAAATAGTTTGTTAAATATTTTATGTCTTCTTTTTTTTCTCTCAGAGGAGGCAATTCAATTCTTACCCTATTAATTCGCTGATATAAATCTTCTCTGAATTTACCTTCTTTAATAAGTTTCAGAATATCCTGGTTGGTAGCCATTATAAGTTGTACATCTAAAACTTTACTCTGAGTGCTTCCAACCGGGGTTATGGTTTTGTTCTCTATAAAACGCATTATTTTTGTTTGAATCTTTAAGTCGTAATCTCCGATTTCATCAAGGAACAAAATTCCTCCATTCGCTTCTTCAAATAACCCTTTTTTATCCTGGGTTGCACCGGTGAATGATCCTTTAACATGTCCGAATAATTCACTTTCCAGCACCGTTTCAGATAATTCTGTAATAGAAAATTCTTTGTATGGTCTGTACTTACGTGAGGAATATTTCCGGTAATATTTTACAGCTAAGTTTTTTCCTGTGCCTGTTTCCCCTGTAATAAAAATCGGAACATCATCGCTGTGTTGTGCTAAGTCTTTTAATCTTCTTCTAACGAAATCAATTTCATTACTTATCCCAATAATCTCAGAGTCGCTGTATTTACTTTCAAGTTCTTTATTCTTTTCTGTAAGCTGGCGTATTCTAGCGGAATTTTTACAATAGTTTTCAAGTCGGATTTTCCACTCTGCCCAGTTAAGTTCTTTTTTATTTAAGAAATCTGCAGCACCTGCTTTTATTGCCTGCACTGTAATATCGGTAGAAGTATAGTTAGTCATTATTATTACCTGCAATTCCGGATATTTTTCATGTATATATTTTAAAATGTGCATGCCCTGGAGATCGTCGGGATGATTATCATCGAATACAAGATCAAGTAAAACCAAGTCTAAATCATTCGATAGATTTTTATTTGTTAGATCAACTGTGGATGCAGTTACAACATGAAAGGTTTTGAGCGCGGTTACAACAGAATCTAGAAATAGTTTGTTGTCATCGGCTACTAGAATTTTGTACGTAGAAATCTCCAATCCTTAAGCTCCTCGAAATTGTGCTTAGAATTTCGTCTATTTTCTTTAAAAATGCAAAATTTTTATTAATTAAATTTTCATTAACCGCTTTTATTTCAGATACTTTTAAATTTTTCAACTGAGTTAAATAACTATCAAACTGTAAAATTAATTCAACAATTTCATTAATTTTATTGTTATAACCTAATAGTATTAGATAAATTTTATATTTATTAAAACGATTATTGAAATTTTGCCAATACGATAAACCCGGAGATAAAAACTTGTGTTCATATTCATTATGAGTAATTTCATTTTGTCTATAAAGTAACGGTCCATTGCTCAAATAATATCTCGACCAATTTAAAACTTCAAAAAGTGATTCTTCACCATGTCCTTTGAAAAAAAGATTCAATTTTTCTTTAAATGCTGTAATATAAATCAAACCGAAAAGATTTTTATTGCTTTCTTTAGAAACCATTGTATCTTGAAATGTTTTCCCAAGCTTTGTTAAATCCATAAGATTTATGTAATTAGGTTTACTGATTTTGTTATAACCTAAAATATAAACTTTTTTGATTTCCATATTTTGCACTAAATCTATTATTGAATCAATGTTTTTTTCATCTTCAAAGATAAAAAGATTATCGACTGTGTAAGAAATATTTTTTATATCATTAAACTCATAAGATAATAAGAAATGAAAATATCGTTTTAGCGAATTGATGAGATGATTGTTGTTTGATGTAAAGTATGCATAAATCATTTTTGCTTTTTAACATCTGGTGGATTAATTTTGTCATCAAGGATACTAACAACTTCTTGCAACCAGTTGGGGAGGTAAGTAGGATTTGGTTTATTATTAATCTTACTATCCAAATATTTATTCTCGTTAGATTTAAATGAATTATAATCATTAGCGGATAGAATATCATTAACCAAATCAGAGGGAGTAAAATTTTTATACTCGCCTTCAAGTGAATTTTTTATTTCTTCCCAGCGTGGAAATTCATTCTCTTCTGGAAATGATGTTAAAGAATCAAAATAGTTAACTCTTTTTTTATTTACACTCTCTTGTACTTTAGCTTTTTCCTTATCAGATTCTTGTTTATACTTTATCAATTCATTTTTTATTTCATTAAAATACTCGCCTCCATTTTCTTTTCCTACTTCACTTAATCCTTGTATGTTTATAGCTAATGGGAGCCAGAGGTTAATTGTCTTTTTTTTTTGATATTCCAAATCAAGTTTGTTCCAGTAATAATCCCACACAACATCAAAGTTTTTTTGTTTTATTTGGAAGGTATCCTGCAAAGGATTAATAATTGCGTTTTTCAGAAAATAAGTATTTCCTCCATCAATAATTTCATCATAAATATTTCCCCCGCCATAAAATAACTCAATCTTAATTTTCTCCCCCTTAAAATAATCTTCTAATTTTTTTTTGTTAGTTTCATTAAAATTATCAGGGTTATTTGCATGTAACAGCAATAAAACCTGATCATGATTGTTCTTTAATATATTGCTGCATTCATCAGTGATTTCTTTTGTACTATATTTTTTATTTTGAGGATAGTTTTTTTGCGTTCTATTATAACTATTGTTGTTTGTATATCCAATAAACTTAAGTTCTTTTGTATTACCGTCTTTTGCTTCTACTTTCACTTCAAACCTTTTATTCCCTTTTTCAATAAAGTCTGCAAATTGTTTCTCTGTTGATCTTACTGGCATGCCGTCCTCTATAGTCCACCTTAAGTCCCATTTCCAGACAACTATCATATATTTATTCATAACTGCCTCCAGTTATTTAAGACCCATAAATAATTTTACATAAATTATACTTCAACTGGATATCATCCTTTAAGCTCACAGCATGTTCTACAGCATTTAAGATAGACTCTATGGGTTTAAAGATGGTCATACCCTTGTATTTTTTATCTAGGCAATCTATCCACTTTGAACGACCTCTACCTGTAGTAATAATAACAAAGAATTTTTCGGGGATATCTTTCTTAAAGTTCAATTCATTATCAAAAAAGTCGGTAATCTGATTTTCAGAATAACCCAAAGATTCGATGTAGGAAAGATGAATAATAAAAAAATTATATTTTTTATTTGCAATGTTAGTGACTATAGAATACCATTTATCTTGATCTGTTTTTTCATTCTTTATATCAAATTCTCTGTATACTTCCAAATTTAATAGCTTTTTATATTTATCTTTTTTGTTTTCAGCTATTCTACCATTTATACGGTTATCAATAACGCAGATTTTTGTCGATAATACCTCAATAAATTCTTCAAAAACAGGATGTCTACTTGTGTTATTGTCATTTATTATTCTAAAACTGAAATTATCATTAGAAAAAATCTTTTCCCGCATCCAGCCATGACTGCGATAATCAAGGATTATATCTTCGCTTACTCCATGCGTCTCACCAGAATGATGAAAATATATTTTTTTATTGACATCATTATTATTTACAAATTGATAATTGTGTATAGAGACATTTGGTGTTTGAGAATTTCTCTGAGTTTTTTGAACACATATATAGAAGCCTATCTTTTCATTATCTATAAATTTTTTTAACCACGCCATATAAATAAAATATTTTTCTCTGTAGTTCAGAAGTTTCTTCTTTTTAATCTTATTCTTCAAATTATTGATATCGTTTGCAATTTGTTCGATAATAATATTATTTATTTTGTTTGATTTTAATTTATTAATATAAGCATTGTAATTGTCCTTAATACTACAAAAATCATTTAGAGTAAGAATTCTTACAACGCCTTGATTTTTTAACTCTGTCTCCAATTTTTCGGGGATATTATCTTCATTAACAAACACAAATTTAAATCTACTAATATTTTCATTCTTCAAATCTTCCACTTTAGTGATGGGATAAATAAAATCTCCTTTCCACAAATGAAAATATTTAAGCAATCTCCCTTTATAATTATTTAAATCCTGATTTATTTTATCCTTGTAATGCAGGTAAAAATACTGTTCAAATATGGTGTCAATTCTTTTATTTTTTTTAGTGTCTTTCTCAATTTTAATATTGTATTCCTTTAGCAAATTTTCAATGGCAGCATCTTTTCTGCTTTCCAATTCAGACCGGCATTTTTCTTTAAGATCGTTAAACTGGTTTTCAAGAGACACAACAGTCTTTGCATCACAAGTATCTTCAAAACCCATCCAATATAAATTTCTGTCTGCATCACAATAATATTTATCCCTTTCCGTAATTTCTTGTTTTATATTTGTTTCTACGCTGATAAACTGGTTATTCAAAAGCATGGCGGCACAGATTTTATCCTGAGTATTACCGCCTAACCTTGGAGCCCCATTCTCATCGACAACAGGTTTACTTGTTTGATTTTCCAGTACCTCTTTTACACGAATCAGTTCAGTTTTATTGTTGACCATTTTAATATTAAACAATCTGTTTTCATGGTCCAGATATACACCAATTTTAAAAAGTTTATGCTCGTCAGTACCCAATTCAGGTACACCATCTTTCATTAATTTGGAAGGTGTTATTCTTATATTTAAATTTAATCCTTCTTTTTTCATCTCATTGGTGATAGCAAAATGTTTAATATTCCGGATCGTGTTTTCAAAAATGGTGAAAAGGGCATGTTCACCAACCACACCACCAGGTAAAAAGACATTATAATAACTTTTTTGTAATTTATTTCTTATGGGTTCATGATCCTTCCCTATGTAAATTAACGCATATTTTGAATATTTAATTTTATTATTTTCACTGTATTCAATAGCTGAATTGTCTGAGTTTTCTTGATTAAATTTATTCAAATCTGCTTCATATTTAATTACGGACATATCGATTATAGCAAATTCCAACTTCTCATAATTATTTTCTTTATTTAGAAGTTCAATTGAAATTTTCAGTTTATTTATTCCTTCTGAATGTGCAATAGTTCCAAGATATAATGGATTATTTGCAAAATCATTCCACAAAATATCGTATAGGTTTTTAGTCTCTCCACCACTTGGTAAATCACGGGTCACTCCACTCCAGAAAGCTGCTTTATCTCGCAAAAACCTTAAGAATTTAGAAATAGCAAAATCAATAGGGACGGGATATCTAAAATATTTTACAGTCTTTTTATTGTTTCGCCCTTCATAGGTTAATAACCTTTTCTCTTTTTTTTCATCCATAAACCTGATTGTTTCCATTAAAGATGTATATCTAACATCATTTGAACTATCATTTAACCCTAACATTTTATAATACTCATCAGATATTTTTGCAAACTTTTCTAAATCTGACTTTTCTATTTGAGCTGGCTCTAAATTAATTAAATTTTTGATTATAGGTTGTTGAGTAAAGTCTCCAATATTTATCCGCTTATCGTATTCAGCTTCTCTATTATCAAACCACCACTTTAATGCAGCTAAGCTGTGGGCACTTATGTTGTGGGCGTAAGAATCAATGAGAATAGAGATGATGGCGGTTTTAAGCCGTTGTTTATATATCTTTCTT
>CAZXJG010000159.1:6140-7395 GCA_964640985.1 uncultured Melioribacteraceae bacterium
CTTTCTTAAATAAATAACTTCGTCAAATAGCTGTAAAAATTTGTCTTTCCAATTATCAAATAAAGTAGATAAAATTGGATATCCCATTTTAAAAATTGAAGTTGGAATTCTCGCTAATATTTGAAGACTGAACAACAACTCATCATCTTTTTCGACTCTAGAAATTTCCTTTTGAAAAATCCAAAATTCATTTAATGAAGTCGAATTTTTAGAATTATTTGGAGGAGACCATAAGATTTTTTCAATACTTTGAACTGAAGTAATTACATTATCATTATATATTGAATTATCTTTCCATTTTTTTACATAATCACTAAATGGTTCTTCCAAATTATAAATCATTCTAGCGTATGTACCCTTTTTTGCTATTCGCCAACATGCGCCTCCACATTCATTCTTATCAGCATTAAAATTACCAATATAATGAAAGGAAAAAAAATCTCTTAGCTCATTTTCACTAATATTATTACGATTCAATTTTTCCTTGATGCTATCAATATATTTAAACATTGGATCTAAAAAGATCCACTTATAACCTGGTACATTATTACAAAAAGGTGCCTTTTTATCGTACAGCATAAATGTAAACATAAAAGAATCATTACCCGGATTTACTGAAGAAACTAATATCTTATCAATATACTTTCTGAAATCTTGTAATTTAGATTTAATGGAATTAAAGCCTATACCATAATCTTTAATATTAATTAGCTTTTTAGATTTCATTTCATCTTGTCGCCTTGAATAGAGTATTCATAAATTACTTTAATAATATCTATAAGATTTAAGAAATTCTCATTATTGATTCTTAGGCCTTCTCTTTTTTTCAAAAAACCAAATTCGTAATGAGGCAAAAGTTTACTTCCATTTGGATGTAGAAATTCAATTCCAACAAAAAGAATTTGATTTGATTTGTTGATTTTCCAGCACTTTCTCATTTTGGGTGATTTGTTTTTACCATCTGGATCTGAATATATTTCAATATCATTTTCCCCCGTATCAATGTCTTCTTTATCCCATTCATTTAATCCGTTTTTAATTGCCGGAGCACGATCTATTACTTTTGCTTCTTTATCAAAAGATACGGGATAGATTTCAAGAAAGGGAATATAATTTTTCAGATTATTCAAGAAAATCTCTTCGAACCAATAATCATAGTTGTAAATTATTGCTGTTGATTTGACCTTTGAGAAATAATGTAAGATTGTTTCTAAATTAACATCTTCATTTTCCCAAGATAATATTTTTGGAGGAA
>CAZXJG010000160.1:0-7391 GCA_964640985.1 uncultured Melioribacteraceae bacterium
AGGTTTATAATCGCGAATAAGGATGAAACCACCCAATAAAGAAGGAGCAACATTATCCGCATGAATTGTACCGCTTGATACTGCTTCGCCTAGTAGTGCAAAATCAAGAAGCTGATTTTTGCCGAATGGTTTTTCAAGTAATTCATTAAGCGCCACAACCGAGCCGACGGCACTTGCTGCACTTGAACCCAATCCGCTGTTCAAAGGCATATTTTTTCTAATTTCAATATCAAAGCCGGCATTACTTTTCAATGCTTTTAACATTGAAACTAACGAAACCGAAGCGGTATTATGTTCAATTATTTTAGGAAGTATCCCTTTATCACCCGTAATTTTTGTAATCCGGACTCTGTTTAAATTGTTGTGCTTCACAATAATTATATCACCCAGTTTATCAATTGCAAAACCTAATGTATCAAAACCACAGCCTACATTTGAAACCGAAGCCGGGGCAAAAACTTTTATCGATTTTTCCATTATAAAATTTTATCCAAATATCCTTTTGATTTTAATAATTCCGCTATCAAAATTGTTCCGCCTGCTGCACCTCTAACAGTATTATGCGATAGCACAACAAATTTATAATCAAATAACGGGCAGCTGCGCAATCTTCCTACAGATGCCGCCATTGCTTTATCTAAATTGCGATGAATCTTTGGCTGCGGAGCTTTCTGTTCTGTAAAATAATGCACCGGTTTAATAGGAGCGGAAGGGAGATTTAATTTTTGCGGTACTCCACGAAAATTTTCCCACACTTCAATTATTTCTTCAGCGCTGCATTTCTTTTTTAATTTTATTTGAACTAATTCCAAATGACCGTCCAATACAGCAACACGGTTGCATTGTGCACTAATTTTAATATCGGCTAAATCAATTTTATTTTCAGAAGAAAGCACCCCTAATATTTTAAGCGGTTCGGTTTCTAATTTTTTTTCTTCACCGCTGATAAAAGGAATTACGTTATCGAGAATATCCATACTTGAAATGCCAGGATAACCGCCACCAGAAATTGCCTGCATCGTAACAACGTTAATCTTTTCGATTCCAAACCGATCATAAATCGGTTTTAATGCAAGGACCACTCCAATAGTTGAGCAGTTGGGATTAGTTATAATTCCACCTTCATATTTTTGTGTTTTCAACAGTTCAAGATGTTCCGAATTTACTTCCGGAATAATTAAAGGGACATCTTCATCAAAACGATGGTTGCGTGCATTCGATATAACAAAATATCCTTTATTAGCAAAATCCTCTTCAATACTTCCGGCAACTGAAGAATCCAGCGCACTGAATACCAATTTCGATTCGAGTTCGGGAATACAACTCTTGATTTGCATTTGGGCAATTTCAATAGGAAGAGGAGACTGCATAATCCAATTCGCTGCATCTTGGTATTTTTTCCCCGCTGATTTTTCTGAAGCTGCCAGCTCCTCAATTTTAAAGTAAGGATGATTATTTAATAATTCGATAAATTTTTGACCAACACTACCTGTTGCGCCAAGAATTGCAACTGGGATTTTATCCATTTTGTCCATCCAAATAATTTGAAATTCTTAAAATATCGGAAAAAATTCCCGAAGCGGTAAATTCCGCACCGGCACCTTTCCCTTTTACGATTAAAGGTTGTGTCAAATAATTTTTTGTGGTGATAGCAACTATGTTTTCATCCCCCGAAAGGTTATAGAACGGATGTTCAACCCCAACTTCTTCAAGCCCTACTTTCGCTTTACCGTTTTCATATTTTGCAATATAACGCAGTACTTTATTTGATGCCGATGCATTTTTAATTTTTGTTTCAAACAAAAAGTCTTCTCCTTCAAGTATTTTGAAAAATTCATCTATTGAATTAACATCTCTTGCTTTTGGGGGTACAAGATTTTCTATTTCAATATCCTTTAACTCAAATTTTACACCGATTTCACGTATAAGTATCAATAATTTGCGTGCAGCATCAAGTCCGTTCAGATCTTCTCGAGGGTCCGGTTCAGTGAAGCCTTGCTCTTTTGCCTGTTTAACAATTTCACTGAATTTTTCTCCCTTTTTAAACGAGTTGAAAAGATAACTTAAAGTCCCTGATAAAATTCCTTCAATTTTAAGAATTTCTTCACCACACAAAACTTGATCGCGCAAAATATTTATTATCGGAAGTCCCGCTCCAACGTTTGTACTATATCTAAACTGAACATTATGCTTATAAGCAGCATCTCTTAACTTTTTATAATCGGCATAATTCCCGGTATTTGCAATTTTGTTCGGTGTTACTACCGATATACTCGAATTAAGAATATCATTATAATAAGGCACGGCAGTTGTATTTGCAGTGCAATCGATAAAAATAGAATTTGCCAAATTTAATTCATTCATTTTGTTAATAAATATTTTTATATCCGACACTTCAGAAGATGCATGTAATTCTTGCCGCCATTTTTGGTAATCGATACCGGAAGTATTAAATAACATTTTTTTGCTGTTGGCAATGCCAATAAGTTTTAATTCCGTATGCAAATACCCTTCTGTAAATTGCTGTTTTTGCCGTATATATTTAATCAGTGCTTTGCCGACCAAACCTGGGCCGACTAGGAAAAGATTAAGTATTTTTTTCTCAGATAGAAATAATGTATTGTGAAGTGTATTAAGAGCTTTTATTAATTGCTCCCCCTTAATAATAAAGGAGATATTTCTTTCCGACGAACCCTGTGCAATTGCAATAATATTTACGCCGTTTTTCCCAAGCGCTTGAAATACTTTGCCCGCAATTCCTACTGTATGATACATATCTTCGCCGACAACGGCAATCATCGATAAATTCTCTTCGGCGGTAACATTATTGATTACACCATCAAGAATTTCGAGACGGAATTCATGTTCAATTATTTTTTTTGCTAATGCTCCAAACTGTGGAAGTACTGCAATACAAATACTTATACCCGATGAACCTTGTGTAACAAGCATTGTATTAATTTTTGAATTTGCAAGTACTTTAAAAATACGCGAAACAACTTTTTCATTACCGACTAACGCACTTCCTTCAATACGAAGTAATGTTATATTATCAACCGATGAAATTCCTTTGGCATTGAAACCGATTGAAGGTTCTTTTTTTAGAATTAGAGTTCCTTTAAATTGCGGATTGAATGTATTTCTTATTCTTATTTTTATATTTTCATTCAGTGCCGGCTGCATTGTAAGTGGATAAATCACCTTCGCACCAAAATGTGACATTTCCATTGCTTCTTGATAAGTTACAGCGCGAAGAGGTAATGCATTCATCACTTTATGGGGATCGGCTGTCATTATTCCATTTACATCCGTCCATATTTCGATTTCTTTTGTTTTTAATGCAGCAGCAAAAATAGATGCGGTATAATCGGACCCTCCTCTGCCCAAAGTTGTAATTTCATTTTCGTTATTAGATGCAATAAACCCGGTAATTATTTGTGTTCCGGTATGCTCTTTGAAATAGTTCTGAATATTTTTATTGGTTATTTCAAAAATTACACGTGCATTTCCAAACCGGCTGTCCGTTTTTATTAATTTTGAACTATCTAAAAATTCGCAATTAATCCCTCTATTTTTCATTGATTTGCTAATTATGAGACAAGATAATCTTTCGCCGAAACTTAAAATATTGTCCATTATTCTTGGTGTAAGTTCTTTTAAAAGATAAACTCCGTGAAGGATATCTTTTAATTCATCAAACAAAACGGATGTTTTCTCGATAACTTTTATTGCTTGATGTTCGCTTTGGTTGAGAAGATTTATCGTTTCAAAATGGCGTAAACGTAAATCATATATTTTGTTTAAGTATGATTCGTTTTTCGCAACAGCCTGTTTGCTTAGTGTAATAAGTTCATCGGTTACACCTTGAAATGCACTAAATACAACGGCGATCTTTTGCCCTCGTTCAAGGTAAGATTTTAATATATCTATTATATGTTCAATATTATCGGCATTGGCAACGGATGACCCGCCAAATTTTAATACTTTCATTTTAATCTAATCCTAAAATAAATGTGCAATTATAATAATTGTTTTCGCTGTAATCAAGTGAAGATAAGCAGGAGCTATCTCATTTCCAAGAAAATCTTCCGTAGTACGAATCTTCTATTGAAACTATCTATCTCCTGAACTATGTGGTTTCGAAGAAATTGTCATTTGTACTGTTAGGTTTTTATTATTTTGTAATTTTTAAATCCTGAATAGATTTCTTTGGCAGCCGTTCTAATAACGGTAGCAGTTGGTACGGCAATTAACATTCCGAATATTCCTAATAATTGTTCTCCCGCAATAATTAAAATTATTATGATTAATGGATGAAAATCCGTTGATTTTGAGAAAACATTCGGCTGAATAAACCCGTTATCGAAAGCATAAATTAAAAGAAACATAACGATTATGCTCGGCAGCATCGAGAGATCACCAAACTGAATAATTGAAATAAGAATAGCGGGAACACCACCGACAATAGGACCGAAATAAGGTATGAGATGTCCTATACCTGCAACAATTCCAATAGTAACGGAATTTTTAATACCTAAAATTGTTAGTCCTACACCACTTAAAAGTCCAACTAAAAAAGCATCTAAAATCCAACCGCGTACATATCTACCTAATTGAATGCTTATTTTATTTATCACAGAAAAAGACATTTCAAAATATTTATTGGGCATAATATTAATTATGCTGCGAATTAACCATTTATTGTCCTTTAATATGAAGAAGGTCATAAAAGGAACTATCACGGAAATTGCAATAACAGATACAATACTGGAAAGTATATTGCTGAAATTATTTATTGTGCTAAATACTAAAGAAGAGAAAAAGTTACTTAATTTATCGGCAATAGCTTTTGAATCTAAAAAAGGAATCAAAACTTTAATTTTATCTTGTAGCTGTTCAAGTACTTTAGAAATTTTATTTTGACTTAACGTTGTTGTAAGAGCGTTTATTTGAATAGCAATTTTGGGAATTAGAATTGACAAGCTACCGAGTACTAAAATCAAACTTATGCCAAAAACTATAAATACGGAAACCAATCGGCTAAAACCATGCCTTTCTAAAATAAAAACCAACGGATTAAAAATCATTGCCAACAAAATTGAAACAGTAATCAAAATGAGAATATCGAAAAATATATATATTGAATAAACCAATATAAGTAACAATAAAAGTATTCCGAATAATTTCCAATATTTCCCTAAAAACTGATTCATCGCTTAGATAGATATAATTTTTTTTAAGATAATTTTTTCACTTCTTAATATGTTAAAATTATTGCACTAAATAAAATATTTGTGAATATAAATTAAGAATCACATTAAAAATAAGAGATAAAATTCTTATTTAATATTTTTCTTGAAAAAACAACGATTTAAGTTCCCAATACTATATATTTGTATTCAAATTCTGAAAATTTTAGTTGGAGATAAAATATGTCTGATATCGAATTATTAAAAAATATTAAACTCAAAGCAAAAAATAGGGGGAAAACCATTGTTTTGCCCGAATCACACGATGAACGTGTATTAAAAGCTGTAGAAATTATTGTAAATGAAGAAATTGCGAAAGTAATTACACTTGGAAATGAAGAAAAGATACGATCCGATGCATCTAAATTGGGTGTAAATCTTGCAAAAATTAGATTAATTGATCCGTTAAAATCCGATAAACTAAGCGATTTTGCCAACATTTTTTATAACCTTAGAAAACATAAAGGAATAAGTATTGAACAAGCTCATGAAACAGTAAAAAAAGATTTGTTTTTTGGAGCTATGATGGTAAAAGAATCGATGGCTGATGGTTCGGTTGCCGGTTCAACAGCGGCTACAGGAGATGTCTTAAAAGCTGCTTTCCAATGTGTCGGAATGCCGAAGGGTATTTCTATAGTTTCGAGTTTCTTTTTAATGATTTATCCGGAAAGAGTTTTTAGCTTTGCCGATTGCGCCGTTGTTCCCAATCCCGATAAAGACCAATTAGCCGATATTGCAATTACCACTGCCGATAATCATAAAAAGCTAACCGGAGAAAATCCAAATGTCGCGATGTTATCATTTTCAACAAAAGGCAGCGCTAAGCACGAATTAGCTGATAAAGTATTGGAAGCCACAAAAATTGCTAAAGAAAAACGCCCCGATTTAAATATAGACGGAGAATTGCAATTTGATGCCGCTATTATCAATTCAATTGGTAAACGGAAAGCACCCGATAGCCCGGTTGCCGGCAAAGCAAATGTTTTAATTTTTCCCGATTTAAATGCCGGAAATATTAGTTATAAAATAGCTCAACGACTTGGCGGTGCTGAAGCCGTAGGACCTATTGTGCAGGGTCTTAAAAAACCATTATTCGATTTAAGCCGCGGCTGCAGTGTTGATGATATTGTAAATACAGTTGCAATTGCCTGTCTTATGGCTGAATAAAATTTTAACCCGCAACTTTATTAAAGAGACGGTACTAAATAAGGTCGTGGGTTAATTATTACTCCGGTAATAAAAAAGGTTGCATTTAGTTTATTCGTAATTTGGTTTTCGGATTTTGTTTTTTTAATAAACTCACTCTAATCTCTCTTCCCGCAAAGTTGGGACAAGGTAAAAAGAGAGAAGAATTTGGTAAAATCCGAAAACCAAATAGGAATTATATTATAACTTCTCCACAAATTTGATACACAGTAAATAATTACCGGGTTAATATAACCAAAATTTTGCGATTGTTAATGTAAGCTTAAAAAAAATGTCATTGAGAGGACAAAGCCTGCTTACGGGCAAGTAGGCAATCTGCCACATATTGTGCCAAGGAAGATTCCTGAAATCTTTAAAAATAAAATTCTCTATAATACAAGATTCACTTAATTGCGAAGATTTCAAGGGCCTTTGTTCTAATTTTTTATTTTTCATAAGTTGTTGCAATCGCACCGTGAAGCCGTAAAAAAAGGAGTACGAAGTACTTCAAGTTATAATAACTATGGATACGATCCCTATCGCCGTAAACCGCAAAAAAAAGAGGGAAGATATAAACATTTACATATCTCGGAAATTTAAAAGTATGTTTGTCCGAAGGACGCTGTGCGTATGAATGTATGATTGATTGAAAAGCATAAAAATCTCCTTCTTCCATACAATCATACAGCCATACAGTTATTCTATCAATGCTTATATTAATTTTATTTCAATATATCTTAACATATGGCATAGCCATACCTAGGGCAAAAAACAAGGGTTTAGCTGACAATACTATAAAGTTGCATAAAGAAACTCAAAGATATTAAATCTCTTTTTTGGTTAAAACAAACGCAACACATCAAAATATTATTTAGCCGATTTAATCATTTTTTTATCAGCACAATAAGAATATGTATATATTTAAATTCCAAATTTGAGAAAATATAAAATAAAATT
>CAZXJG010000161.1:0-853 GCA_964640985.1 uncultured Melioribacteraceae bacterium
AAATATATTTTGATTTTATCTGATAAAAAGTCAGTTTATTTTCTAAATTATTATTTTTTAAAACAGGTGATTTAAAAAACTTTCTTATAGGAAAATTTATCTTTATATTAATTTTTTTACATATTTTAAAGACAAGTATATTTTAAAAACTATTCGGTATCAGCACTTTGTTTTGTTAAAATAGAGTTATTAATTTTATCCGGTATTTTTATTTCCCGTTTCATAAAAAAAATGAGAAACTAACCGGATTAAAATTAAATTCAAATGTTTACAAATAATTTATAAGGACATTAAATTTAAAATGTTTGAGAGAGAAATAAACTTTATCTACGAATTCAACAAAAACAAAATTAGTAAGCTCGGTTTGTATTTTACATTTGAACAATTGAGTTCGTTAAATTTACATCCGGCAATTATCCAATATATTTCTGCCGAGATTGATTATCTGATTTTCGAAGACCGCCAAAAGCTGTTAAAAAATTCTGCATTCGATTATTCAGGTGAAAAAATTGATCATTATTTTAATTTGATAAGTGATGAACTGAAAAGCAAAAAACGTTTTTCGGTTGAATATATCGACAAACTTCTTCTTCATTCCATTTCTTTTACAATTCATCATTTGGTTAAACCCAATTGGTCTTTAACTAAATTTATTTTCGAAAATGAAGAGCACAAAACTTTAACCGAAATAGAGCAAATACTTAATTACACTTATTATTATGGATTTCTAAAAAAAATCCTTCTCTCTTATTTGAAGGAAAAACGAATTATTTCTATTAGTATAAACGAATTCGGACAACTATTGCAAAAAATTGATTTGATAGCAATAAAATCTTATTTACCAAACTTAATA
>CAZXJG010000161.1:863-7340 GCA_964640985.1 uncultured Melioribacteraceae bacterium
AAATTGCCATTAACGCCATGTCTTCCTTTTTTAATATCGGAACTCTTAAAAAAGATATGATACCGCTTGAAGCTGTTGCAATTTTTTTGAAAGATAAAAACCTTAAAAATCATCTGGATATTCTGAATTCAAGATTCATACATGAGAGCAAACAAAACGTAGAAGTTAAAGAGATAAAAGAACTATTGGGAAATATTCAGATTCAGGATATAGAAGATCTTGACAATAAAACGGAAATTTTAGAAGATATTTTTGAAGTTAATGAAAAAAATAATCCCGCTGAACAAGAAAAAGCAACAGAAATAAAATCTTCAGAAAATAATGATAATGTAAGTGAAAATGCCGTTCAATCCGGTATTGGTATAAACAACGAAAATGACGCCGGACAAACACAAGTTGATACAACAATCGATGATAAAGCTAAAAAAGAGAATGATGAAGAGGCTGCGGGAATTAGTACAGATGGAAATGAAACGAAAGATATTAAAAGCACAATTGATATTACCGATAAAAAGGAAGAACCGGAAAAAGTTTTAACAGAAGAACCAGAGCCTTTTAAAGAAGAAGAACCCTTTGAAGAATTCTCAAATGAAAATAATGAATCGAAAATTGAGGAAGAAACAATTCATCAAGAAACCGGCAATTTGAATACGAATGAAACCGATGAGGAAAATGAAAATAATGAAGAATTCAAAACAGACTTTGACCGGCTCTCTGAAAAAACTGAAGAAGATGAATTATTAAACACTCAAAGTCAAGATAGCATCGAATTTGTTGAAGAACCTACTGGCAATGTTGATAAAAATACCGGTGAAGATATATCCGAAGACGAATCGGCAAATGATTTAACCGATTATAAAAGCTCTGAGCCATTAGATAATACCGATAAAAAAAATACTGAAACCGGCAACATCGAAAAAAATAATTTGGAATTATTTAGCGATGATGTTCTTAGCGAACAAGAAAAAGAACCTATGAGCAGTAGTGAGGAAAAAGAGACTGATAAAAATTTGAAAGAACTTGATATTGAGCCGCAAGAAAAAGAAGAAATTAAAACACAATTTGATATTTCGGAATTACTCGAAAATAAAAATATGACTAAAATCATTGAAGTTATATTTAATTATGATATGGAAGAATTTGCTAATACAATCGAAGATTTATCTGCGTGCAAAACAAAAGAAGATGCTTTTTCGAAGCTAAATGATTTTTATAATAACAGTCAAATCGATCCTTTATCAAAAGAAGCAAAAAAATTCAAATCGATAATTGAGGAATATTTTAACAAAATTTAAATTATGTTCATAGATTATGCAAAAATAAAAATTGCCTCGGGGAAAGGAGGAGACGGTGCAGTAGCATTCCGAAGAGAAAAGTATGTGCCTAAAGGCGGTCCGTCAGGAGGAAATGGTGGGAAAGGCGGAAATGTATATTTTATTGCCGATGAAAATTTACATACCTTATTAGATTTTAGATACAAAAGAAAATATACCGCAAGTAACGGAAATAACGGAGGCACTGCATTAAAAGACGGTAAGAACGGAACGGACATAATAATAAAAGTACCGTGCGGCACTATTATTAGAAACGCAGACACCGGTGAAATTTTAGCTGATTTGGATAAACCTAAAAAAAAATTTTTAGCTGCCGAAGGAGGTAAGGGCGGCAAAGGTAATTCAAATTTCGCTACATCTACTAATCAAACCCCTCGCTTTGCCGAAAAAGGTAAACCGGGCAAAGAATTTAGTATTGAACTGGAATTGAAGTTAATTGCCGAAGTCGGTTTATTGGGCTTTCCAAATGCAGGCAAATCTACATTTATTTCCACAGTTTCTGCGGCAAGGCCTAAAATTGCCGATTATCCGTTTACTACACTGAAACCGAATTTAGGAATTGTCCGTTATAAAAATTATCAGAGTTTTACAATTGCAGATATACCGGGTATTATTGAAGGAGCTCATTTAGGTAAAGGTCTCGGACATAAATTCTTGCGCCATATTGAAAGGACAAAAATTCTTTTTTTTCTTATCGAATCCCTTTCGGAAAATTACCAAAAAGATTTTACTACTTTAATCGAAGAACTAAAAAATTACAGCAAACATTTAAACGAAAAAAAAATAATATTGGGAATTTCCAAATCCGATTTATTAAATGAAAAAGAAATTGAAAAAATCGGGAAACTAAAAATTAAGGGATACCACGATAAAATTTTTCCTTTTTCTTCTCTTACTAAAAATGGCGTTCCCGAAATAATTGATTATCTATGGGAACAACTGAACGTTTAAAATTACATTCATTTATAACAATTTTGTCTTCATTAGCACTTCTTATGCTGCTGACTGCAATTGTTTCACTTTTAATCGGTCCGGTAAATATTTCCATCAAAAAATTATTACAAATTATAACCGGTCAAATACAAAACACAACCGCTTCTGAAATAATCTTAAGTATTAGACTGCCGAGAATTCTTTTGGCAATTGCGGCGGGCGGCGGCTTATCGGTTGCCGGTGCCGTTTTCCAATCGTTGTTAATGAACCCCTTGGCAGAACCATATATACTTGGAATTTCAAGCGGCGGCACATTCGGCGCCCTGTTGTCGATGCTGTTAGGCTTATCTTTTTTAACTACTCAATTATTTTCTTTTGCCGGAGCAATAGTGGTTATATTTTTAGTTTTTACTCTGGGGAAAAAATTCGGTGAGCTTCAGGCAAATGTATTGCTCCTTTCAGGTGTAATGATAGGTGCTTTTTTCTCGGCGGCAATTTTAATTATGATGACAATGTTAAACAATTCTCTTCGTTCCGTAATTTTATGGCTGATTGGAAATTTATCTTTGGCGAGAAGCGGACCCGTTTATTTTGTATTGTCAATATCGGTATTTGTTTCTTTTGTGTTAACTCTGTTTTCACAGAAATTTAACGTGCTTTCCATGGGTAGTGAAAACGCACGGCACTTAGGAATAAATGTATCGTTTGTTAAAAATACATCCTATATATTAACAAGTTTGATGGTGGGTTCAATTGTTTCGGTTAGCGGAATAATCGGGTTTGTCGGTTTAATTATTCCGCACGCAGTTAGAATGTTATTCGGTGTTGATAATAGAATTGTTATCCCGGCTTCATTTTTTGTGGGTGCGGCATTTTTAATTCTATCGGATACTTTAGCACGCAGTATAATTGCCCCTTCGGAATTGCCTGTGGGCGCTATTACTGCAATTATCGGTGCTCCTGCATTTATCTATTTACTGAGAAAAAAATTTAATTCATCGTTATAATAGTTAGCTGTTAGCTGTTAGCTGTTAAAGATATGAGATTATTTGTAATCTGCCGAATATTTGTAATATATATATTGCCGTATAACAAAACAATTATTTACTTATTGCCAATTTACAATGGAAGTCTTAAAAATAGAGATTCTCGAAATTGTAGGATTAAGTAAACTTTATATTAAAGAAGATCTTATATTTAATGATTTCGGAGCTCTTTCTGCATAATATGTGGTAGATTGCTTACTTAGGGGTAAAACAAACTTCGCCTTTCGGAAAGATCTGTTACCAGGTGTCTGCCGTAAGCAGTATCGATGGCAATAGTGAAACGTTATACTTTACTTATATTGGAATTATGATTTCCGTTATTTTTGTTTTTATCTTTTCTTTTTTTTAAATATCTACCGGTTAATTCACCTAAATAGCCACCTATTATTATAGAGACAATAATAATTATTATTGTTGTCAAATTCATTTTTAGTATCTTTTAAAATAATTCAGATAACCATCCATCGGCAATCGAAGAGAATATTAAATCGGGAATAGATTATAAATACTCAAGCATTAGAAATTATCTTAAACAAGATCACTCAATAATATTTGTTGAAATGCTTTACTGCATATTTAAAAACTATAACCAAAGCTAAAACCTCCGAATGGGATAATCTTTTCTTTATCATAAAAAGGAGTGAAGGAAATTCTCGCAATTATTCCACCTTCGGTTTGAAAACAATAACCAATAACTCCGGTAAATATTTTACCTTTAACAGTTTTTTCTCCAAGCTTCCCAAAATTTAAAGGGGCTGAAAAAATAGTAGCGCCTAATCCCGCTTCAAGATAATTACTGCCTACATAAAAGCGATAGTTCATAATTAGTGGGAAGGAAGTTATTAACTTTGAACTCGAAGGAAGTAACATCACTCCTAACCTCACGCTAATATTGGGAAATAATACTCTGTCATAGTTTAAAGAATAGGCACCTGCATTACCAAATATTTCAAGAAAAATATTATTTGGTTTACGCTGTTGAGCAGCTATAGTAGTAAACATAAATAAGAGTAATATTCCTCGTATAAAGTGTTTCATTGGCATTCTTCTTTTTAATTCTTATTTGATTAACAACATTTTCTTATTTCCAACAAAATTATTAACTCTCAACCTATAAATATATAATCCGCTTGATAATTTGATTGTACCATATTTATCAGCTATAATTTCTGTGATGAATAAATTCAGATATTGAACTCTTCTGGTCATAACAGTATCCCCCAAAATAACAACCCAACTTGAATCATCAATCAATGCTTCAACAGGACCATAATAATTGAGATTAATCTTCCATATAACGTTAGCATTTTGCGCAATAATTTAAACTTGTGCAGAATTATTACACAGAAATATAATGAATTCGTTATGTTAAAAAATGATATAAAAATCCAAAAATAATTACCAAGAAAATAATCTATGTTAGTCTTGGGGCATAACCCCGAACTTCCATATCAATTCGATCTGACAAATTGTCTTCAGCAATATCAAGATCATAATCCATTTGCAAACCAAGCCAAAATTGCGGCGACATTCTAAAATATTTTGCTAAACGTAGAGCTGTATCGGCTGTAATTCTACGTTTCCCGTGAACAATTTCATTTATTCTTCGCGCAGGTACTCCTATGCTTAGAGCTAATTGATTTTGACTTAATTCTATCGGCTTTAGAAATTCTTCCAGTAAGATTTCTCCTGGATGTATTGGTGCAATATTATTCTTTTTCAACTCGAACACCTCCTAATGATAATCAACTATTTCAACATTAAAAGAATCATTATTTTCCCACTCAAAACAGACTCGCCATTGATCATTTATTCGAATACTAAACTGATTTTGCCGATCACCTTTTAAAGCCTCCAAGCGATTCCCTGGAGGCGTTTTTAAATCATTTAAATTTGTGGCTCTATTTAGCATTCTTAATTTTCGCAAAGAAATTTTTTGAATATCTTGTGAAAATTTTTTTGAAAATCTCCGACGAAATATTTTCTCTGTTTCTTTACACTTAAATGCTCTTATTATAAATTCAATAAATAACGCCATGCGTTAAATGTCAAAGGATAAATTTAGTTCGATTTCATTAAGTCTGAAATGAAAAACCACACATAAAACTAACTTTTATCTTCACAAGTTTGATTGATCTTAAGAAGACAAATATAAACCAATCTTGAAATTTTCTATTGAAATTACAAACATATCCCGATTCCTTTTTTCGGGATACTGCACAGCGTGCCGCTTTGCGGTTTAGCTCGTCCTTTGATTCCGTTTCTTTTTAGCGGGATTCCCAAGAATGCATAATGGCATCTCTCCCCGATTTATCCCGGTGTTTTTTATCGGGATGCATTTTATCGGGGTTTCGAGATGAATTCTTTATAACGTTATACTGCTTTTTGATTAAAGGTTACACAACCAATTGCATATTGAAACTAATTGTTTTTCGTTTGTAAGATTTGCAGCATTTGTTAATGTTTTATCTATTAGTTGATTATATATTTCTTGTGACATACTTTTTTCAATTGCTGCACCGATAAAAAAAGTACTTGGATAAAGTTTGCATTTACTGAATGAACTTCGAATTCTTTCAAGGGCAGTATTTGCAGTTTTCCAATGTTCATCTGCTCCGGCAGGATCAATACCTCCCTTCAATTCACCAAGAGCTAAATACTTATCCGGTTGGGTATGAATAGAATTGTCGCTTCCGTTTTTGTAATCACTATATTCACAATCGAACAAACACAAATCAACATTTTTCTTTACAATAGGAGGTGTAATATTTAATATGAGAGTTCTATGTTTATTTTTAAATTTCCAGTACAATCCTCTTGTGTTTTCATCAATCGTCATATCTTTTGAATCGCCATCTAACCAAGTTTTTGAATTTTTATGGTAATATTTAAAACTGATGCCTTTTAAAGAAAAGGTTGAGATTAATGCGCGTATCAATTTTCGCTCACCCAAAATACCAGCGATATTTCTCATTATACCGCCTAAAGCATCTCCTTTGGTGAGTAAAAATCTATAGACTAATTCATCAATAAAATCTTTTCCAGCTGGTTCTAAAAACTTTTCAATTAGCTGTGAAATTGCATCATTTTTATCATCTTCTGTAAGATGACCTAGTGTCAAGTCACACTTGTAATGTCGTATAGATATTAGTAAATTGCTCTAT
>CAZXJG010000162.1:0-2874 GCA_964640985.1 uncultured Melioribacteraceae bacterium
AGGTTTGCAAGAAAATTAATTAGAATCTCACGTTACTCAAGTATGTTACTAAATTGCCCTGACATTTATGTCGGGGGCTATATTAACCTTAACTGTACGGGCTTTAGCCCCATTCTATATCTATTAATGTGGCTAAAGCCAATAGTTTCTTCTTATTTATTCCACGACCTGAAGGTCGTGGCAATTTAATGTAATGTTCTACGTAACGTAACTCAGTAAATTATTTCGGTTCCCAATCCATACCGCCGCAAGGTATATCATCTTTTGTGGGATGTTTATCATATTTCATGCAAAGTACTGCAGATTCATCGAAATGGATGCAAGTAGAACAGAGTGAATCGTTTAATATCTCTTTGTTTTTTTCTTTGAATGCTTTGTATTGGATAATAGTAGGATGAATAATTATTACGTAAATAGAAATTATGCCGATCATCCACCAAAATTTATAATCGATTAAACCGAACAACAAAAGCAGAATCGGGATTAAAATTGCGGTTCTAATCAATGTCCAATAAATAATACCGCCCATTACAAACCTGAATTTTTGACAAAATTAAAGATACCTTTTAAATAAAGTAATTAAAAATATCGGAACATTCCAAATTGCTTTTAGCTTAATATTACGTTAATTTTCTATTTTATATTTGCAACCAATAATTAAAAAATTTAACGAATTGACTTAATTTTAAATTTATTTTGGACAATATTGTATGTCAGATACTAATAATAGTACGGAAAATTTAGATTCGAATAAAGAGAACTTACATTCACAAAAGAAAAAGAAATATTATCCCCGTCAAAAATATTACAAAAACAAAAATTATTATTACAATAAACATCGTAATATTCAAAAAGTTAGTTTTTCAAAAGTATCGGTTGTAGTTCCGTTATTTAACGAAGAAGAATCGCTTAACCCGCTGACTGAAGATATTATAAAAGCTTTTAAAAATATTTCATCCGATTACGAAATTTTATTTATTAATGACGGCAGTACCGATCATTCGCTTGAAGTTATTAAAAATATTAGAAAAAACAACAAAAGAATAAGATATATTAGTTTCAGAAAGAATTACGGTAAATCTGCAGCATTGCAAGTCGGTTTTAAAAACGTTACCGGTGATGCAATAATAACGATGGATGCCGATTTACAAGATGATCCGAATGAAATCCCCAACTTACTTGCCGAATTGGAAAAAGGCTACGATCTTGTTTCGGGCTGGAAAAAGAAACGAAGCGATCCTTTTATAAAAAAGCATTCGTCAAAGTTTTTTAATTGGGTTACTAGAGTAATGACCGGGATAAAACTTCACGATTTTAATTGCGGGCTTAAAGCTTACCGGGCAGAAACAGTTAAAAATCTTAATGTTCACGGAGAACTTCATCGTTATATCCCTGTTCTTGTCGATTGGCAGGGGTTCACAATTAGCGAGATAGTTGTAAAACACCATTCGAGGAAATTTGGGAAAACAAAATTCGGTATAAGCCGGTTTTTTAAAGGTTTTGTCGATTTAATTACTGTTTTATCAACTACCCGTTACATTTCGCGACCAATGCATTTGTTTGGTTTTCTAGGCGCTTTATCGTTTTTAGCCGGTATTATTATAAATGTGTATCTTTCTTACGAATGGATTTTTTATAAAATGCCTTTAAGCAATAGACCTCTCCTTTTTTTCGGTATGTTGTTAATTATTGTTGGTGTCCAATTCTTTTCTATCGGCTTGTTGGGTGAAATGATGCTTCACAATATGAACAGCAATTATGTCTATAATATCAAAGAAGAAAGTTAACTTTTATCTCCCTTTTAATTTCTTTTTTAGAGGTATTTAAATTGCATTTTGAACAAATTAAAACAGATTGCAGATACTTTCGCGGTGATATTCCATGTAAACCGCATAAGTTACATGGCGTTCATTGCATCGATGATAAAAATGAAATTTGCCGGTTTTATGATCGAATTGATAAGAGAATTTTAATTATAAAACTCGGTGCTATCGGCGATGTTATTCGTACAACCCCGCTGTTTACCAAATTAAAGCAGGAATATCCAACCGCTCAATTTTATTGGATTACCGATACACCTGTTGTGGTTCCTCAAAAAGTTGATGAAATACTAAAATACCGATTTGATTCTGTAAATTACTTAAAAGAAATAAAGTTCGACATAGCAATAAATTTAGATAAGGACAAAGAGGCGTGTGCTTTGTTAAATCAAATTTCTGCCAATGAAAAATTCGGATTTATTCTGAACAATAATGTCCCTTATCCGGTTAACCGGTTTGCTGAAGAAAAGTTTTTAACCGGTATTTTTGATGATATTAGTAAACGGAACAAAAAAAATTATCTCGAAGAGATGTTTGAAATTTGCGGCTTCAAATATAACGGCGAAAAATATTTACTCAATCCTTTTTATGAATATGAAAACGAGTGGAAATTTAAAGGTGAAAAGAAAATTATCGGATTGAACACCGGATGCGGCGGAAGATGGACATCGAGACTTTGGCCTGAAAAATACTGGATTAAATTAGCCCAAATGCTTTTAAATAAAGGTTTTGATGTTCTGTTTCTCGGCGGCGAGCAGGAAGATGAAAAAAACAAAAAACTTTCGACGGCTTCGGGTGCAAAATATTTGGGGTACTTCAAATTAGAAAAATTTATTAATCTCGTTAATCAATGTGATCTTGTAGTTACGGCTGTTACAATGGCAATGCATATCACATTGGCACTCGACAAAAAAATTGTTCTTATGAACAACATTTTTAATCCAAACGAATTTGAACTTTTCGGATTGGGTGAAATTATTCAGCCTGAAAAAGAGTGTAAATGTTTTTTTAGTCCAAAGTGCACTAATGAAGAATATAATTGTATGGAATATTT
>CAZXJG010000162.1:2884-4048 GCA_964640985.1 uncultured Melioribacteraceae bacterium
AATATTTAAAACCTCCGGATATTTTCGATTCAATAATCCGTCAATTAAAATGAAAGTAACAATTTTATCGGCTGCATACCCGTTACGCGGGGGCATTTCACATTTTGTGGGTTTGCTTTACCAAAAATTAAGCGCTGAAAATCAAGTAAATGTTATAACCTTCAAACGTCAATATCCATCAATTTTTTTCCCCGGCAAGTCGCAGTTGGAAACAAACGATAATGTAGAAAAAATTCCAACTGAAGTTTTAGTCGATTCAATTAATCCGTTTAATTGGATAAACGTAGGAATGAAAATGAAAAAAGATGCGCCAGATTTGTTAATATTCAAATACTGGATGCCGTTTTTCGGTCCTTGTTTTGGAACGATTTCGAGAATAGTCCGTAGTAACAAGAAAACAAAAATACTTGTAATTTGCGATAATGTAATTCCGCATGAACGAAAACCCGGCGATATTATTTTCACAAAATATTTTCTTAAAGCAGCTAATTATTTTGTGGTTATGTCGAAATCTGTTCAAAAAGATCTTGAAAAGTTAATTCCGAATGCTGAAAATAAATTGCTGTTTCATCCGGTTTATTCAAATTTTGGTGATGCTGTTGACAAAGATAAAGCTCGGAAAAAATTAAATTTATCTGCCGGAAAGATAATTCTATTTTTTGGATTTATTCGGAAATATAAAGGCTTAGACACGTTGTTTTATGCTTTGTCATATTTGAAAGATTTTAACTTAACTGCAGTTATTGCGGGAGAATTTTATACCGACAAAGAAAGATATATTAAATTGATAGATAAATTAGGTTTAAATGATTCTGTGAAATTATTCAATGATTTTATTCCGACATCGGAGGTAAAATATTATTTTTCTGCTGCCGATGTTGTTGTGCTTCCATATAAAGACGCTACTCAAAGCGGAATAATTCAGATTGCAAATAATTTCAAAAAGCCTGTAATTGCCACTAATGTAGGCGGTTTGGGCGAAATTATACATGACGGTAAAAATGGATATATAGTTGAAAAAGAAAATCCAAAAAAACTTGCCGAGGCAATAAAAAAATTTTATGAAGAGAACAAAGAAGAAGAATTTTCAAAAAATATTCAGAAAGAATCAGAAAAATATTCTTGGGAGAAATTTGTTGAAGGAATTATGGAAATGGTAAATAC
>CAZXJG010000162.1:4058-7320 GCA_964640985.1 uncultured Melioribacteraceae bacterium
TATAAATTATTTTTTTAAATTAGATTTTATCTGTTAGATTTTATCTACCGGTTTATTTGTTTTTTTTCATGATTTTGCAGAAGAGAAAAAGTATTAAGGAATATAAAATGATATTTACACTAAACGGGATAGTAAAAGAATATAATGGTGATCCGGAGTTATCACTATTAAAATATTTACGGGAACACGAGCATATTACTTCGGTTAAAGACGGCTGTTCGCCACAGGCTGCATGTGGATCTTGCACCGTACAATTAAACAACAAAGCTGTTCTTTCATGTGTTATTCCGATGAAAAAAGTAGAAGGTAAATCCGTAATTACAACCGATGGATTAGATAATTATAAGCAGCGGATTTTCACAAACGCGTTTGTTGAAAAAAGCGGTGTGCAATGCGGTTTTTGTATTCCGGGAATCGTAATGCAATCAAAAGTGTTGTTAGATAAAAATCCGGACCCCACAAGGGATGAAGTTGCAAAAGCATTACAGCCGAATTTGTGCCGTTGTACCGGATATAAAAAAATAATAGATTCAATTCTTTTTGCTGCGGATGCAATAAGAGAAAATAAAGAAATTATTTTATCAAACATAAAAGGGGGAATCGGGAATCGTTATCCTAAATATAGTGCCGATAAATTGGTTTTAGGGCACAGCCCCTTTGTGGCGGATGTTCAACTTGACGGAATGGTTTATGTCGCTTTGAAATTAAGCGATTATCCGAGAGCCAAAGTTTTATCAATTGATTTTTCCGAAGCTGAAAAATTAGATGGTGTATTACGGATATTTACGGCAAAAAATATTCCGGGTAAACGTTTTACCGGACTTATAGTTGATGATTGGCCGATGATAATTAAAATTAATGAACAAACGCGATATGTTGGAGATGTAATTGCGTCGGTAGCTGCAGAAACAGAAGAAATTGCAAGACAAGCTGTTAAATTAATAGAAATTGAATATGAAGTTCTAAAACCGGTAACCGATCCTTACGAAGCATTAAAAGAAGATTCACCCAAAATTCATCCCGGTGGTAATCTTTTGTCGGTAACTAAAATTAAGCGCGGCAATGCAGCCGAATCAATTGAAGAATCGGATTATGTATCGTCGGGGTTTTATAAAACACAGATGGTTGAGCATGGTTATTTAGAGCCGGAGTGTTCCGTTGCGCAACCTTGGGAAGACGGAATAGAAGTTCTTTCGCAGGGGCAGGGAGTATACGAAGACAGAAGACAGATTGCAGCCGTTCTCGGATTACCTGAAAAGAAAGTGCGGGTAATTCAAGTACCTAACGGCGGAGGATTTGGAGGAAAGGAAGATATTTCCGTACAACATCACGCAGCACTTTGTTCATATTTACTAAAAAAACCGGTCAAAATAACTTTAACAAGAGATGAATCGATATTAATGCATCCCAAACGTCATCCTTTTTATATGAAATATACATTAGCCTGTAATAAAAACGGGAAGCTGACGGCAATAAAAGCCGATATAATTGGAGATACCGGAGCTTATGCATCGGTGGGTATGAAAGTTCTGGAACGCGCCGCCGGACACGCAACAGGTGCATATACAATTCCCAATGCCGATATAATAAGCAAAGCCGTTTACACAAATAATTTGCCCTGCGGCGCTATGAGAGGTTTCGGCGTAAATCAAGTTACATTCGCTGTTGAAAGCTGCATAGATGACCTTTGTGAACAAGGCGGATTTGATAGATGGCAGTTCAGATACGACAATGCCATCAAACAAGGTGATAAAACCGCAACAGGACAAATTATACGAGGCGGTGCCGGAGTGCGCGAAACCTTACTCGCTGTTAAAAAAGTTTTTCAATCGGCTGAATATGCAGGTATTGCATGCGGAATAAAAAATACCGGTATCGGTAACGGAATGCCCGATGAAGGGAAAGTCAAAATTGAAATTAAAGCTACTGACCATATAATACTTAATCATGGCTGGACGGAAATGGGCCAGGGTGTAAACACAATTGCGGTTCAATTTCTTTGTAACGAAACAGGTATAAGCCCGGATATTGTGGAGGTTAAAGTCGATACCAAAGAGGAAGCAACGGCAGGTATGACAACCGCATCGCGTGCAACTTCAATTTTAGGAAATGCAATTATTAATACAGCTAAAAAATTAAAAGAAGATTTGAAAACAAAAAATCTAAAAGAATTAGTCGGTAATGTTTATCAAGGTCAATGGATTTGTGATTGGACAACAAAACCCGAAAATAGAACGAATGATATTATAACTCATTATTCCTACAGTTATGCAACTCAAGTTGTTGTTCTAAATGATCGAGGTAATATCGACACAATTTACGCTGCCCACGACGCCGGGAAAATAATTAATCCCAATTTATTTGAGGGACAGATTGAAGGTTCCATCCACATGGGTTTGGGCTATGCGGTTTCCGAAGAACTTGAATTGGAAAACGGAATTCCGAAGAGTACTCGTTTACGTAAAATGGGAATACTTAGGGCAAAAGAAACTCCGAAGATGAAAGTAATTGGAATTGAAGTAGCCGACCCTAACGGTCCGCACGGTGCAAAGGGTGTCGGCGAAATTGGACTTGTCCCCACCGCCGCTGCTGTGGCAAATGCTTTTTATCAGTTTGACGGTACAAAATATTATAAACTTCCTATAAAAAAAAGAATAAAAAAATTAAGATAAATAAATAGTTTTTTTTCTAAAGTTTTATAAAACACAACTTTAAAAGAATCATTTTATAGTTTTTACCTAACACTTTCAGCTCTATTCTAAATAAGGATAGATTTATATACTAAACTCAAATTGGTTTCCGGAAATGAGGGACTTAATATTTGTCCGTGGTTCTCCGTGTGAACTTCGTGAACCTCCGTGTAACGGATGTTCCAAAATAGATAGGGGCTTCTACAACTGCTAAGAGCTTGTAAATTAACGAGTTAACCGTTGCTGCGGCAATTTCTTCCTAGTGGCTACCTTTATTCCTTTTAACTGTAAAACATCCGGGAGATTAACCCGAGCTTTTTTCAATAACTTATTAATCGACTTTCTTGGCTCTGGTATTTTATTATAAGCTGGTTTATTATCTATCTTTACTTCTATTGCACACAATGTTGTTAATTCTTCTATCCCTTCTTCTACGGTTAGGTCAACTGATCTCCATCTTTTCGATAGTTCTTGTATTATTCTATAAGCCAGCATAACAACAAATGCATGTCCTCTAGTCCGGCTTTCTAATACTACATGAATCGGACGCATTTCTAAGTTAACTGTTTTAC
>CAZXJG010000163.1:0-7221 GCA_964640985.1 uncultured Melioribacteraceae bacterium
GCCGCTGCCAAAATCCCCCAAAAAGAAAGAAGCGCCTCCGAAGGAGGCGAAATTTCCGTAAATTCAGTTCGAAATAATAAAAATGGCTGCCCCGCTTGGACTCGAACCAAGAATAATTGAGTCAGAGTCAATCGTGTTGCCAATTACACTACGGGGCAAAATATTTTTTCGAAATATATTTAAGTGTCGGTTCAAAAGCAATTAATACTGAAAATAGCTTAATATAAAATATCGTTATTTTTTAAAATATATATTCGATTATTTCATAATTTATCTCAATATAATTATATTTAATTTATGAAGATACTAACGATTTATTTTTTTATTATAATAACGGCAGTACAAATTTGGGGACAGTCTTCAAGCTTTATAACAAAATTTGGAGATTTTTCTTCAGCCACGTCTTTTTCTATTAATCCGGCGGGTTATATTTTTGTTGCCGACAAAAATAAAAATGAAATTTTCAAATTTGATACTTCGAGTAATTTAATTAAATCTACAGGCGGTTTTGGATGGGCAACTGATCAATTTGACGATCCTGCCGATATTTTTGCAACAATATTAAGAATTTACGTAGCGGACAAAAATAATAATAGAATTGAGATCTTTGATAAAAATTTAAATTTTCTTTCAAGTTTCACCGCGAAATCGAATAAGGACATGCAATATAGTTTTGCTTACCCAACTTGTGTGGGAATTTCGAATCAAGGTGATATGTACATTTTAGATTCTGATAATTCTCGAATATTAAAATTTAATTTGAATCGAATTTTTTTACAAGAAATTGGGAATTACGATTCCGGAAAATTTATGCTCGGAAATCCTAAACAATTTGCAATTTCACCTGACGGGGAAATTTTTGTTATTAATAACGGGATAATATTCGTCTTTGATCAATATGGTAACGGATTATTAAAATTCAAACTACCTTTTGCTGCAAAAAATATAAATGTAACTTTTAATTATCTTACAATTACCGGTAGTTCTCAAGTTTATTATGCTGATTTAAATAAACGCACAATAGAGTTATCAAAATTTAACTTACCAAAAAAACCGGAAAGTTAAAAATATTAATTTTTGTACTTGTATTTTTTTGGTATGCGGGTATTTTTATAAAAGTATTTGCAAAAATTGATAGTTCGTTTCTATATGCACTGCCTTTTCTCCAAATTACTTATTCGAACGTTTGTCTTCAAAAGCCGTCGGAGTTAATTCACATAGCAAATGTAACTACGATGGTAGGTGCAAGGTGCACGGGTATTTACACGGGTTTTTTCATTTCTTCAATATTAATATTTTTTATTTCATTCCAGAAAAAATTAAACGGAAAATTTTTAATATTAGCTTTAGTTCCTATGGCGGTTGATATAATATCGGTTAATTTAGGATTTTATAATTATTCGAAAATAATAGCTTTTACAACGGGAATAGTTTTGGGTTCTATCGGATTTTATTATTTTTACGAAGGAATTTCAAATTATTTTAATCACAATAAAAGTATAAATCATTGAAAAAATATACCTCGGCATTTGTAGTGGGTTTCGGCGCTGGTGTAATTCAGGTGGTGCCTATTGCTAAAAGTTTTTCGTGGTGTTTAATTGTGCCTATAGCCGCCTTTTTAGCTCTTCTTTTAGACCAAAAATCAAATAACTCTTATGAAAGAATAAATGTTAGTAAAGCTGTAATGATAGGATTACTAACAGGTTTTTGGGCAGCTTTATTCGGCAGTTTTTTCGACGTTTTTGTTACATTTATTACCAAAAGTAATGATATAATTGGTGCTTATATGCAGATTAATAAAATGATTGCTCAATTCCCGTTTGATAAAGCGGTAAAAAAAGATGTGTCGGATTTGTTAGCACAAGTAGTTAAACAAATTAAGACAACCGGCTTTTCATTTTTATATACGATTTCGATATTGCTTAATAATTTTATTTTCGATACAATTTTTGGGATAATCGGCGGGTTATTAGGAATGAAAATTATTAACACGCGAAATGACAAAAGAGCTGCTAATTGATTAGATTATATTTTTAAATACAGATATTTATAAAATTATGATAATTGCTATAATTTTCATATTACATATAATTTTTACGATATATATATTTGTTAAAAAATTTACTTTAGAATCGCTTACGGCGGCTTTATTAAACTTAATATTAATTATTGTAATATTTGCAATTGGATGGTCGCTTATAGCCTTAGTAGTAAATCTAATTATTTCTCCGGCAGGTTTTGGAAAAATATTCGATCGAAACACAATTTCCCTTACGTTACTTACAATAAGTGAGTTCTTCATTTATAGAATATATTATAAAGATATGTTTGTCAGTGGAGGCGATAAGGAAAAACAATAACAGCAGTTTGAACCGTTTTTGCGCCCGGAGGCAAAGGTTCAAAGCGCCATTTGCGAAGTGAATTTATTGCCGCCAACTCGAGTCTTGAATCGGCTTTTATTAATGGAAATATTGTTCCCACAGTACCGTCGGGCATTATAGTAAATCTTAGTTTCACATTAATTTGTTTTGATACACCTTTTGGATATGCAGGTAGAATATAACTATAAATTTTACGAACACCGTTACCTGCAAAATCAATTTGAAAACCGGAATTCCCTTTACCTAAACCGTTTTTCTGCCCTTTATTTTTTTTTGTAATTTCTTTCTTTCTAAGGGTAGGTTTTATCTTCTTTTTTTTAACCGAAGTAACATTTTTATTTTCTACCTTTTTATTTTTAATTATGGGCAGTTTCGCCTTCTTTTTCTTTATCACATTTTTAACATTTGTTTTACCGGAGGGTGCAGTTTGTCCGAAGGAACCGAATCCCACTGTAACAAATTGAATTTCTTTCGGTTCAACTGAAAATGTTATAATTATAAACAGCATAATTAAAATAAGATGAATACCGAATGAAATTAAATAGGAAAGATTTTTTGAGTTTCCGAAAAACATCAAAATGATTCTTTTTCTGTTTCTATTGTAAATTTAGTAATACCTACTCCTTTTGCAGCATCAATTATGCGAATAACTCGATTGATAACTACCGATTTATCAGCCCGTATAATCAAATTATTTTCCGGTATCTGAGATTTAATTTTACTTAACTCAAGGGGAATTGTTCCCAATGTTACTTCATTTGAGCCGAGAAAAATTTTCCCGTCGGCGGTTAATGTTATAACAAAACGGGAAGGTGTAACCTGTTCATTATTTTTAGAACCCGGCAATTTTACTTTGACACCTGTTTGGATGACGAACTGAGAGGTAAGTAAGAAAAAGATTAATAATAACAAAACAATATCGGTTAACGAAGAAAAATTAAAAACACTAAGCGGTTTATTAGACATTTCAAATTTCATAATTCACCTACAAATTTATTTCTATTTGTTCGTCGTTTATTTCTTCTTTTTCTTCAACTAAATCCAAAATATCATTTGAGATTATTTCCATTTCGGAGATTAACTTTTTAATAACCGAAATAAAATAATTATAAAAAGTATACGCTACTATACCAACGGATAATCCAAATGCCGTCGTAATTAAAGCTTCCCAAATTCCGCCGGCAAGATCGCTCGGATTTGCAGCTCCTTGAAGATATTCTATCTTCATAAATGCGGAAATCATCCCCGTCACAGTGCCGAGAAATCCAAGTAAAGGGGCAACACCCGAAATAGTTGCTAATGAAGAAAGCCCCTTTTCCAACTTGTCAATTTCTTGTTTACCTGCATTTTCAACGGTTTCTTTTACTCGTGTGTGACCAAGTTTATATTTTTTTAACCCTTTCTTTATTATGTTCGCCGTGGGGGTTTTTTCTTGATTACAATAGTTTATTGCTTCTTTTATATTGCCCCGTTTTAATAGTCCCCTGATTTTTACGAGAAACACCGGTACATTTAATTTTGATTTGTGAATAACTATATAACGGTCTATAATTATTGCAATTGCAATAATAGACGAAAGAAATATCGGCAGCATCATCCAGCCGCCTTTGAGCAGAATATTTAATAGACTCATATTAACCTTAAATTTATTTACGTTTTAAAAATTTTAATGCTTCACCTTTAGTTTTAAAACCCCCAACTCTTACTCGGTACCATTTACCGCCGAGCAGACTTAAATAAACTTTCACAATAAATGCGTTATATCCTTTTTTCAAAAGTTGTTTCGTTTGCCGTTCTGCAATTTTTCTGTTTTTCCAAGAAGAAACTTGAACCATATATTCTTTCCCATCAAAGTAAATGTTATTCCCAACCTTGGTTTCCTTTTGAATTTTTTTGTAAACAATTTGTCCTTTGTATTTTCTCTGATTAAACTTTGGCGATTTTATTTCCTTTTTCCCCGTCTTAATTTTAGACTTTCGAATTTCATTTTTAGAAGATTTTTGCTCAGAAGTTTTCAATTTAGGATTTTTCAACGTGGCGACTACTTCACTATTTTTTGTATGGGTGGTATCAATTATGGTAGATTTTAAATTTTTTGTATTTTTAGATGGAATAAAAAGGAAATAAATTCCGATAATTGCAACTATAATAAAAGTAGCGAAAAATATCCAAAATGTTTTTCCATATTTATTTAATTTCTTTTTCTGTCTATCTGAACTTAAGCTTGGTGTATTCTTCATACTTTCTTGCGTGTTTGTATTTTCCGGCGAAAAAAGTACGGTATGATGAACGCTGGTTGGCTCTTGCCTTGTTTCTTCATCTTTCTTTTCATCCGTATCCTCATCTTTTTGATTATCGCCGGATGATAAGCCGCTTTCAATATTTTCGTCAATTTCAGCTTCTTCTTCTTCAAAGTCAATTTCATTATTCTGTTCTTCATCCGAGCCGGTTTGTTCAACGTTGCTTATTTCCGGTTCGTTTTGATTTTCCTTAAATTCGGCTTTTAACTCATCTCCCCAGTCCCATTCCGTTGATTCTTCTTCGGTTTTATGTTCTGTTGATTCAGGTTCTGAAAGTCCGGTTTCTGGAGGCTCAGGTTCTGAAGATTCGGTTTCTGGAGGCTCAGTCTCTGAACTACTTTCTTCTTTGGCTACATCTTTTTTAACCTCATACATTTTCGGAATCTCTTTTTCCGCTTCGGTGTTCAAATCTTCTTCTTTTTGATTTCCCCCAATTTCCTCCGAAAGCTCTTCTTCGATAAATTCTTCAGTATTCATCAAATTCTCAATTTCATCAGCTTTTTTTGACCCGGATTCAATTTCATTTTCAGCAATAGATTCTTCCTGGTTTTGCTGACGCGATAATCCTGTAAACTCAAGCCATAAATCAAAATCATTTCGAATTTCGGAATTAGATAATAGTTCGGCAATTTTTTTGGTTATCGATTTTTTTAATACTTTATCTTCATCGTTATCAATTTCATGAGTTTCCGACAAGGGGATAGTAGGCTGATTAACTCCGAGACTGAAAATATTTTCATCAAATTTCAAATTGTTTTCCAGATTCTCGGAGAGGTCTAAAATTAAAAAAAGAGAATCGGATTTAATTTGGGTATAATCTGTATTGGGCGAGTATATTAGAACTTCTTTAGTGTCTTTTTCTACACTCCTAATTTTGAAACGTTCTTCCCGTAACAAAGGCTCTTTGCGTAATTGGAATGCTCCTAAATTGGGAATTATAATTGCCTGTGTTTCGTTTAACAATTCAACAATCTGATGAGTAAAAATCTTAAATGCAAAATCTTTTGTTGATTCTGAAATATCTAAAACATCAGCTAACTTAGTTACTAATTCTTCTTTAGTCATAATAATTTATTTAATTATTCTTAATATTCTATTAAGCTAAATTTACCAATCGTTTTGTTTATTGCTAATAATTTCAACATATCAATTAAAAATATATTAAAGTATTCAGCAAATTTCTTATTACCATCTATAATTGATACCAATAATTGTATCAAACGGTTTGGCTAAGTAATTATGATAATAATAATTATTTCTATTTAATAAATTATCAAGTTTTAACGTTAATGAAAATTTTTTAGATAATGAATAATCTGCATTAAATGAAAGATTGAAATAATTATTGAGTTTTGTCTTGTTATTCAATTGCGTATAAATATTTTGATCGTAATTTAATACTAATTTCATTCCCAATCGAGAATTAAAATTGTATCCATAAGCCAATTCAGTCGATAAAAAAGGTTTATATGGAATAACATTCATATTAGAATCTTTGATACTTTGAATGGTAATATTACCATAAAACATGCCCAAAGGCCCTGGATAAAACAAAAAATTAAGGAAGCTCTCAAATTTTTTCACATTAGCAGCAGTATAAATTTTAAAATCACCTTGGTTCATTTTATCTTCAAAATAAGGAAATTTGTTGAACTTATCGTAACCGGCTCCTAAGCTGATTTCAAAATATTTTCCATATTGATATTTAACAGCAATTTTAAAATTTGAATTATGACTTAAAAAGAGGTTATTTATCGACTTAATGTTTAAATATCTATTTTGAGCAATAAAATCATCAAGAGTTAAAAATTTAGCCGATGGCGAATAAACGCCGAACAATGAAATATTTTTATCGAGCAAAGCCCTAAATGATATAGTTGGGGCTATAAATTTATTTGTATCTAATAATGCATAATTTGTACCGAAAGAGACTAAAAATGAATTAAGTGGTTTTATTGTAATTTCTGCGTGTCCGGAATAAAAATTAAATATTTCTTTTTGATTCTTAAAATTAGTGTAATCTTGTCTATGGTAAAGTCCGTTGATTTTAACTTCAATACTTTGAAACCGTAGCTTCAAATATCCTCTTGCTTTAAAGTTATTTTCACCAACACTGCTATTTTGAAATTTAAGCATTTTACCCGAAAGACTAATTTTGTAATTAATCTTTTTGTTTAAAGTACTAATAAATTTAATTGAGGTAAAGCCATTTTGTTTTTCCCTTTTTAACGATGGGTTTTTAGAACCGAATAAAAAATATGAATCACGTGAAAAATTTGACAAAAAAGAAATTTTTAGTCCGGGTAAAAAGTTCGATTTTTTACTTAAGAAAAAATTAATACCGCCAAGAATTCCTGAGGTATTATAATTTGAATAACTTGTATAATTTCTTTGATTCAAGCCCCAAATTTTAGTAAAAAGCATTGTATGGGAAATATTTTTATGCCAATTGAATTCTCCTGTAGGTTCTGTATAAATCCCGAAACCTAATTTTAATTGGCTGTTAAAATTTTTCTTCGATGCTTTTAAAACATTACCTA
>CAZXJG010000164.1:0-7138 GCA_964640985.1 uncultured Melioribacteraceae bacterium
ATATAACAACATTTTCTTCTGTTTTCAACACTTTTGTAAAAAAGATCCGGACCATATTTATTAACCAGAGCTTCAACTTTTCTATTATCCGGGAAAACCATCTCAATTTTAAAATGATACTTTTCATTTGTTCTCTCAATAACCTCGTATGTTTCTTGAGACAAGCGGCCTGTATCCAGTGTAAATATTTGTGCCTGAGGGTTTATTTTAAACATCAAATCGGTAATCACCTGATCTTCAGCCCCTAAACTGGAAGCTAATGCAATATTAGCCGGACCAAAATAGGTAATAGCCCAAGAAATAATCTCTTGAGCAGAACTATTGTTCAATTCTCTTTGATATTTAAATACTTCATTTTCATTCATAGTGAAATGCCTTTAATATAGTACTCTAATTTATTCTTTTTCAATAATAACAGACCAATAATCAGCAATTTTCTTTTGTTCAATAATCTTATGACCTTCCGCCCTGACAGAGCCGGGCACGTTTTCAATCGGTGCGCCATCATCAAGTAAGATTTCTAAAAGCTCTCTTGATTTTAACTTAGATAATTCTACCTTAGTTTTTACAAAATTCATCGGACATGCCACTCCGCGAAAATCTTTTAAATACCTCTGAATATGGGTAATCTCATGTTTTGTTTCTTTCTGGGCTTTTACTGTTTCTCTGCTGAGATTAAATTGAAAAAGATTATCCATACTTTCATAGAGCTTAACAACCTCTCCGGTTAAGTCAATAATTTCTTGTTCATATTTCAGAAGCTTAGAATTATTTTCAGTTAAAGCATACGTTAATAAATCTTCATATTTGTCAGATACTAAATTTGTTTTAATAAAATGTTCTCTAAAACTGTGATAAACTTCTGCATCGGTTTTAGGCTCAACGCCTCGAGTAATTAAGAGCATGCGGGAAGCAAAGAAAACCATCAGCTTTAGTAACTCATGTCTTTTAATGTTATTCTCCGGCTTTATATATTCCAATTCTTTTTTTAACCGGTTGATATTTTTAAGATCTACATCTATTAAATCAAATAAACCTGCCGAACACTCTCCTGCGCCTCTGCCTTCCAATGAAAATTCTTTTTCGGCGCCCCAATCGTAATAATAATTTTTATCCTCTTTAAAGAGGGGTATATTCTCATATTTTGCAGAAATGGATTCCACATCACTTTTACCTTCACATAAAATATATTCCCTGAAATTTTTGTATTTAGCGGCTTTATCGAGATAAGTTTTTAAAAAATTTGTTAAAAACTCCGGCAGATCTCTTGCGCTTATCTCTCCTAATTTTTCTGCCAATCTTGTTTCGCTTTCACTAACTACTGCTCCGGCTACAATATTATAAGCAGGATAAAGCCTTCCATCCACCCTTCCGGCTTTACCAAAGAACCCGAGATCAGCCACAGGATGCTGCCCACAAGCATTTGGGCAGCCGGAAATGTTAATCTTTAAATTGTATAAATTATCCAAAGCTATATTACTCTCGGACAACTTTTGAATTATTGCCTTGGCTGCACTGCGCGAAAAACAAATACCAAGCTGACAGGTTGAAGCTCCGGTGCAGGATATTATTTTATCATAAATAAAAGGTCTGTTGAAGTTTTCCTGATTTGTCTTAAGGAAATCATAAAAATTTGTTAAATACCTCTTCGAAATATTCCTAATTAGAAAATTCTGGTCTTTAGTTATTTTAATTACATTATTGCCAAAAGGTTTAATAGAGTTCACTAATTTAAGTGCCTTCTCATTCTTAATAAATCCCAATTCAACAGGAATGTTTATCGAATATAAATCTCGCTGCTTTTGATGATTAACAAAACGCTTCCGCCACAATTCAAAATCTCTTTTATCTTCTATTTTTACGGTTTGAAAAGCCGGTTCGATACATGTATTACTAAAATTATTTATTTCTAAAGGGGGGTAATTTTCTTTTTTTACAGTTTCATACTCTTCGGCAAATTTATTTCTAAATTCTTTTTCCCCTAATTTTTCCCATAAAAATCTTAGTCGGGCAGCATATTTATTTTTACGGTTACCATACTTCCAGAAAAGATTTTTTAATGTTTTAGCTATGTTATAAACTTCCTTTTCCGGGATGAAATCTAAAAGAAGATTGCTTGTGCGAGATTTTGTGCCCAGACCGCCGGCTGTGTAAACTCTAAACCCTTTTTGTCCTGCTTTTATTTGAGCAATAAATCCTAAATCCGAAATTGTAGCATAGCCTTTATCTTTATCCGATCCTGAAAAGGCAATTTTAAATTTTCTCGGTAATGTCCACGAATCATTTTCGGCAATTAATCTGGAGGTTAAAGCTACAGCATAAGGAGAAACATCAAATTTTTCCTCCGGATTTATTCCGGCATCTTCCGGTGCAAGAATATTGCGGATTGTATTTCCTCCTCCTCCGCGGCTTGCTAAACCGGTTTTGCTCAACGCTCTAATAATAGTAACAATATTCTCTAACTTAACGTAATGAATTTGTAATTCTTGTCTGGTGGTAAGATGAATTTTATCCGTACCATATTGAGTAGACAGCTCAATAACTTTTTCTAATTGTTCCGGCGTAACAAACCCGGCAGCACACCTTATCCTTATCATGTAAGTATCCGATTCCCTTTGTTCATAAACTCCAAAAGGTACTCTGCGGGCTTTTAATTCATCAGCGTTAATTTCTCCTTTTTGATATTTGTTTATTGAAGCCTCCAGCTCATCAATATCATTTGCCAAACTTTCCGGCAGTTTATATTTACACATTTTAAATTATCTCCAATTTTTCCGTCTTAGAAATGCCGTTTTTTATTTTAAAAGCTTTTATTTCATTTTTTTGATCTATTAAAGAAGCTATGACATATATGGTATCAGGATCAAAAGCTAATTTAATATCCTCATCTGACGGCTTGGCCGGAGCTGTCGGATGAGTATGAGCAACGGCGATAATAGTCAGTCCGGCTACTCTCGTTTCTTTTAATACAGCGAACTGCTCTTTAGGATCTAAAGTAAAATGATCTTTGCTTTTATCAATGTTGGTCATGGGGTAATAATTTGTTATTTGATTATCTCTACCTGCCAAATATCCGCAAGCTTCAAATGGCGTTTCTCGTTGTCCATGTTTAAAGATATTTTCCACTACTTTTCTTTTTATAATAATCATTTTAGCCTTTGTTTTTTATATCGCACACCGGTTGATCATAGTCTTTAAGCTCGGTAATTACCGGATTTTCACCGCAAACCGGGCAAAGGGGATTTTTCTTTATACGTACTGTTCTAAATTCCATTTCCAGGGCATCAAAAATTAGGAATCTATTGGTTAATAAATTACCTTTACCGATAATATACTTTAGTGCCTCAGCCGCTTGAATGGTTCCAAGCATGCCGGCAATCGTTCCCAGAACACCGGCTTGAGAACAGGCAGGAACAGCATCCTTAGGCGGTAGTTCAGGGAAAACACACCTGTAACATGCCGTACCAGGTACATAAGTCATCGTCTGTCCATCAAAGCGGAGAATACCTCCGTGAGAAAACGGTTTTGATACCATAATACAAGCATCGTTAATTAGAAACTTTGCAGGGAAATTGTCGGTACCGTCAATAATGAAATCATAATCTTTAATTAAATCTAAAATATTATTTGAATCTGCCATTTTCTGGTAAGTAATAACTTTTACGCCGGGGTTGATTTGTTCTATTTTCTCCTTAGCGGAAATAACTTTGGGTTTACCTATATCTTGTGTAAAGTGAATTATTTGTCTTTGTAAATTAGTCCGGTCAACCACATCACCGTCAATAATTCCAAGTGTACCAACACCTGCTGCCGCTAAGTAATATGCAGCCGGTGCTGCTAAACCTCCGGCACCAACAATTAATATTTTGCTTTGTCTGATTTTAGTTTGTCCTTCTATTCCAACTTCTTTCAGAATAATATGTCTGCTATATCGCTCTAACTCTTCGTCATTAAAATCCATTACCATACCTCCAAAGCTTGTTTTATATCTGAAATAATATCTTCGGCATCCTCTATACCGACTGCCAGCCTCATCATTGTTTCCCTTACCCCCATCTGCGCCTTCAATTCAGGTGCATATTCACAAAATATTGTAGAAGCAGGATGGATAATCAAAGTCTTATTATCATTTAGATTTGTCGCCCTTTTAATAATTTTTAACCGATTCATGAATTTAAAGCATTCTTTTTTGGATGATAGATCAAAAGTCAATAAAGCTCCGGGCAAACTGTTAAATTGTTTTTTGGCTATTTTGTAATAGGGGGAACTTTTTAAGCCGGGATAATTAACCGTTTTTACTTTCTTCTGTGATTCTAAGAACCGAGCTATTGTTAAAGTATTGGCACATGACTTATCAACCCTTAATGCAAACGTTTCTAATCCTAAGCTCTGCAAATATGCACTATGCGGTGATAAACAGGCTCCAAGATTCCTATATGATTCCATCCTCAGTTTTGAAAGTAAAGTAAATGGTCCATACTTTTTAGCATTTTTAGCCAATTTTTCATTATTCTGCCAATCAAATAAACCGTTGTCTATTATTAAACCGCCGACTGAAGTAGCACCGCCGGAAATATATTTAGTGCTGGAAAGTACCTCTATATCAATTCCAAGCTCTTTAGCATTAAAAAAATAGAGCGGGGTAACAGTTGTGTCTGCAACAAGCAGAATATTGTTATCTTTAGCCAGTTTAGCAAGAGCGTTGATATCCGCTACTTCCAATTGAGGATTTGTAATCGTTTCAAAGAATATCATTTTAGTTTTATTATCTATAAGTTTCTCTAAATTTTTTAATTCGGTTAAATCTGAATATTTAACTTCCAATCCCCATGATTTAAGTGTCTGCTCAAAAAGAGAATAAGTGTTGCCGAACAAATGTTTTGTAGTAATAATATTATCTCCGCTACCTGCAATAGTTATAATCAGGTTAGAAATTGCAGCCATACCTGAGGAAAGGGCAATTACACCAAAAGCACCGGTAATTTTTTTTATCTTTTGTTCAAAATTTTCAACGGTTGGGTTGGTTATTCTACTGTATGTATGACTTGGTTTTTTACCTTGAAATGAAAGTTCCAAATCTTCCGCCGATTCATATTCAAAAGCTACGCTATCGTAAACAGGCATATGCAAAGCTCCGTGAGGGTCTTTCTTAATGAATTTTGAATGGATGGCTTTCGTGCTAAATCTTAATTTATTTATCATGATAATTTTCCCCCACCCATAAAGTATAAAAAGTCAACTTCGTCATTTTCTTTTACAAAAGTAGTTTTAAAATTTTCTTTTTTTATGAATTCACCGTTTAGTTGAACTGAGACCATATCGGGTACTTCCACCTTATTTTTTGCTAATAGGTCTGCGATATTAAGATTATTTTCAGCTATTTCTTGCAATTCATTATTTACCTTTATTTTCATGTTTTTGCTCCATAATTATTTTTGTCCAATAAAAAACCCTTCTCGATAAGTTATCGGAAGGGTTTCGTTTTAAAATTTGCTAATTATTTATATTATAAAATTATTTAAACATTATGACGTATTCTCCCGATATGATAAAAATATCATTCGGAAACAACACTTTCCCATTAAAAAAAAATTAATGATAATATTTTTGTTATTAGTTTCCATTTTTATTGATGGCAAAAGTAACGAATATAAGAGAAGAAGTCAATAGTACAGGTAACAGTCGGTTTGACTCCGGTGTGAGCTGTTATTAAATCGCTTATGAAGAATAATGACAAATAAAAAAACTTGCAGAATTAAAGAATAGTTTACACTGAGTTAAGCGAAACCAATAATCAATCAGGGTAAGACAGGAATTTATTGTACTTTTCAAAGCGGAGCAAAACAGTAGTCAAAAGACAGAAGGTAAAATTCAAAACGAATACTAATAAACGGATTTATAAATAAAAAAAAATTTATCTGCCGGCAAAAGTCGACAGATAAATTAAATAGTTGTACCATCCTTAAAAAATATTAACGCAGTAAAATCATTTTCTTAGTATTTTCAAATTGTCCGGAAATCAATCTATAAAAATATATACCACTTGGTAAATTGGCAGCATCAAATTTCACAGAGTGCAGACCTGCGTTTTCATATCTGTTTATAAGGGTTTTTATTTTCTGACCCGTAATGTTAAATACTTCAATTTTAACATTAGCCGCATTGGGTAATGTGTACTCAATGTTAGTAGAAGGGTTAAATGGATTCGGATAATTTTGGTACAAATTAAATTCATTTGCAATTGGAGTTAAATTACCGGTTATTCCGGTAATAATTTGATCCGCCTTATCAATAGCATCTTTCACAAGGGCTTGTGTATAAAGATGATTATGCACACCGCCGCTTTCATCAGATTCGGCATAAGTTAAATTAAATTGAGCTTCTGCCAATAGTTTGATTTGAGTTGAATCTGTACTATTAACCAATTTAGCAGCTGCTTTGGTAACTTTTTCATTAGCTGTAGAATCCAATTTAACAAATTCAGCTTTCCAAGAATTAATTGTATCCTTTGCAGCAGAAGCAGTCATTGTTGAGTGACAAACGGTGCAGGATGCCGATACGCTGCCGTCAGCCTCTTTAACAAATATTTTCCAGGTATGTCCTCGATACATCGCAGAGTTTGAACCATCAACCGTGCCGACATGCATATGGCAATTAACACATTGAACACCTGACATAGTTACTTTATTTGCAATTCCCTTTCCTCCGGTTCCTTTTTCTATATTGTAACTAAGATGATCGGTATCGGCGAAACGGAGATTGCCATGACATTGCCCGCACAATTCTTGAGCGGAAGACATCACTTCATATTTCTTTGTTGTTGTATTAAAGTATGACCTTACCCCAGGTTTGTGTGGGTTATGGCATGTAACACAAGCAACTTGAGGATAATTTGAAGTATCTTGCGGAGCAGTCGATGAGGTAAATTTACCATTTGTTGTTGTGAAAAAATTACCTAAAACGTCTGCCTCAGTTAAATTGTTATTCATTACCGATGTCGGTGCATGACATGCAATACAATTTTCATCAGTAATTACTTCCGCAGGAGTTTTGCCTATATCTTCCGTAGATAATTCGGAAGCTACATCGGCTTGCCCGCCGTGTCCATGCTTACTGGTTTTCCATGCATTCATCGTTA
>CAZXJG010000165.1:0-1938 GCA_964640985.1 uncultured Melioribacteraceae bacterium
AATTTTATTTTATATTTTCTCAAATTTGGAATTTAAATATATACATATTCTTATTTATAATTATTTATGAAAAGCAGACAAATAAAAAACGGGAAGTAGAAAAAGCAGTAAAATTGCAGAAATTGAAAATCCGCCTATAACGGCAATTGCCAAAGGCTGCTGCATTTGAGCACCGGCTCCAATGCCGATAGCCAAAGGCATTAGCGCAAGTACCGCTGCAAGTGTGGTCATAAGAATAGGACGCATACGTATTTTACCAGCTTCAATTAATGCGGTTTGCAAATCGAAGCCATCGTTTTTAAACAAACGGATATAATGAATTAAAAAAATAGCATTCTCAGCAACTATCCCTATTATCATAATCATACCCATCATCGAAGAAATATTTAATCCGATTTTTGTAATACTTAATAGTAAGAAGACACCGAAGAGCGACAATATTGATAATGATATAATAATAAAAGGGATTTTAAAAGACTCGAATTCAATTAATTGTACTGTAAAAACCAATAATATCGCTAGTACCAAAACTATCAAAAGACCTTTGAAAGACTTTTGCTGTTCTTTATATAACCCGCCGTATTTTATAAAAACAGATGGTGGAAGATTTATATTTTTCTTTATTTTAGCCTGAATTTCCTTAAGTGTACTGCCCATATCACGCCCGCTTATTCTCCCGGTTACTGCAATCATTTGTTTGAGATTTTCACGGGTTATTTGCGGTTGCCCTTCTAATATTGAAACATCGGCGACAGTACTTAGAGAAACGTAATCACCATTTGGCGATAAAATTCTAATACGTTTTATTTTATTAACATTCTTCCGGTTTTCCAACGGATACCTTACTCTAATGCCGGTCATAAACAATTTATTTTGAACTTCCGAAGCTACATCACCATTTATTGCAGAATAAATTTCACGATAAATACCCTCAGCCGATAAACCGTATAACCCGGCAACCAAAGGTTTTACTTTAATTAACACGGAAGAACCTGCAATTGTAATACCGTTGTAAATATCCACCACACCGCGAACATTTGAAATTATTGCAACAATTTTTTTGGAAAGTTTTTCCAACTCATTAAAATTATTACCAAATATTTTAATCTCAATCGGCTGCGGCACAGCAGTCAAATCTCCAATAAGATCACCCATTAATTGTGCAAACTCAATATGAATTCCCGGTACTCTTGTTAAAACCTTTTTTCGTACACTATCAATCACTTCTTGTATTCCTAAAGAGCGGTTCTTTTTCAATCTAATTAGAAAATCACCTGAATTTGCTTCTGTAATTCCACCGCCTAATTGGAGTCCTGTACGGCGTGAGTAACTGACAACTTGCGGAGTTTCGCGTATTATTTTTTCAACTTGTAATAATACTCTATTGGTTTCCTTTAAGGATGTTCCCGGCGGTGTTCTGTAATCAAGTATAAATGTTCCCTCATCCATATATGGTAAAAATCCGCTTGGTAATCCGGCATACAATAAATAGCTGCCGATTAAGATGGAAAAACTAATTATGAACGCAAAATATTTATATCTAAAAAATAAATGCATTGTTTTTTCATAAAAGGAATTCAGCTTACTAAAAATATAACCGATTGAATAAATTGTTTGAATATAATCCGGACCATTTAAATCCATAATTTTCTTACGTAAATTTCTAATGTGAGTGTAAATAAAATCAAAGGAATCAAGCAAGTCGGCATTATTGCCGACTAAATGTTCGGCAATTGCTTCTTTTGTAATAACCTTTTCCTTATTACTTATAAAATACATTAATAAATCAAATTCCCTTTTAGTCAAAAGCATAGGTTTATTGCAGACAAATACTTCTTGCGAATTTAGGTTTATTTTAATTTTATCAAAAATAATTTCATTTTCTCCTTCAAAATTTTTTCGGCGTATCACAGATTTTATTCTGGCATTTAATTCTGC
>CAZXJG010000165.1:1948-6020 GCA_964640985.1 uncultured Melioribacteraceae bacterium
TCTGATTAAAGAATTAACTCTTGAATTCAATTCTGCTAAATGAAATGGTTTTGTTAAATAGTCATCGGCACCTAATTTTAATCCCGTTATTTTATCGTCTAAAGAATTTTTCGCAGAAATAATAATGATACCTGTTTTTTTATCTTTCTTTCTTAAAATTTCGATAAGATCTAATCCATTTCCCCCAGGCAAAGTTATATCAAGCAATACAACATCATAATTATAAAGATAAACCGATTCTTCTGCATCAGGATAATTAAGTGCTTTATTACAAACGTAACCTTCACTTTTTAAATATTCTGAAATCGAATCGGAAATTAATTTTTCATCTTCTACAATGAGTATATTCATATCCGTCTGTTTTTTATTGAGAAATATATTTTAATTCTAACAATATATGTCTATTTAAAATAACAATAAATTCTGTAGAAAATCTGAAGACATTTGGAATGGCAAAGCCAAAAATTAATTGGTCTTGTATTTCGGGAAATTCCGTATTTAAAAATTTCAGGAATCTTAATTCCGAGATCTTGTATTTTTTATTTTGTACGGCAATGATTAATTTAAGTTAAATAAATATTATTCATAATCAAATAAAGGAATTGTTATGAAACGAATTGATATTCTATTAGTTTTTTTTATCTCTGCTTTAATTGGAATTGGGGCAACATTTGCACAAGAAAAAAACGTTTATAATCCGTTGGAAACATTCGATTCGAATTTTTTAAGTTCGCCCGGTAATATATACAGAAGCGGAAGCGGTGCACCCGGTCCTGCTTACTGGAAAAACAGAGCCGATTATAATATATCGGTTAAATTAGACGTAAGTAACCAAACTATTGCTGGAAATGAAGTGATTTCATATACAAACAACAGTCCGAATAATTTGAATTATGTTTGGCTTGAATTAGATCAGAACAGATTTAAGAAAGATTCGCGCAGTGCACTTATTAGTCCGCCCCGAATTTCGAATACCAAAAGATTTTTCGGAGGATTTAACATTCAAAAAGTTAAAATCGAACTTAACGGAAAAATTTCAAAAGCCGATTATATTATTTCAGATACACGAATGCAAATAAGGCTGCCTAATAAACTAAAATCACGCGGAGGGGGAATAAAAATTTATATTAAATATTCTTTTATTCTTCCACCTGTACGATACGGCAGAAGCGGCTGGATGATGACAAAAAACGGAAAAATATTCGAAGCGGCACAATGGTATCCTCGGATGGAAGTTTACGATGATATAGTTGGGTGGAATTCACTACCGTTTTTAGGAGCAGGTGAATTTTATTTGGATTACGGAACTTTTGAATATTCTATTAATGTACCATGGAATCAGATAGTAGCAGGGTCAGGTAAACTTCAAAATCCTGAGCAGGTATTAACTAAAACGGAAATAGAGCGATTAAAAAAAGCAAGACACAGCGATAAAGCGCTTTTTATAATAAAACCAAACGAAATTAACAATCTTAAAAATCGGCCTGTTCAAAATGGAAGATTAACGTGGAAGTTCAAAATGGAAAACACACGGGACGTATCATGGGCTTCATCAAAAGGTTTTATTTGGGAAGCGGCAAAAATTAATCTTCCCAGCGGCAAAAAAAGTATTGCAATGTCTTTCTATCCAATTGAAAGTGCAGGAGATTCTGCATGGGGACGCTCTACCGAATATTTGAAAAGAAGCGTTGAAATATATTCGAAACATTGGTACGAATATCCTTATCCAACAGCAGTTGTAGTTGGCGGACCGGTTGGCGGTATGGAATACCCGGGAATAATTTTTTGCTGGTGGCTTGTTAAGGGGAAGAAACTTTGGCAATTAACTACTCACGAAATAGGGCATAATTGGTTCCCGATGATTGTCGGTTCAAATGAACGGGAAAACGCTTGGATGGATGAAGGCTTTAATACATTTATGAATATTTATTCAACTGCCGAATTTAACGGCGGCGAATATGCTCCGAAACGGGATAATGAATATGATCCGAAAGGAGTTAACCCTGCCCGTGATATAATTCCGCTATTTTTAAATAAAAATGTTCCTCCAATAATTACTTATGCGGATGAAATCCCGCCTAAATTTCTTCATCCCCTTGAATATTATAAAACTTCCCTCGGTTTGGTTTTGCTGCGTGAATATATCCTTGGTAAAAAACGTTTCGATTATGCATTCAGAACGTATATCGATCGCTGGGCTTTTAAACATCCTACTCCTAAAGATTTTTTCAGAACTATTAATGACGCTTCAGGAGAAGATTTAAATTGGTTTTGGAAAGGCTGGTTTTATAAAAACTGGATGTTAGATCAAGCTGTTAAAACGGTTAAATATATAAACGACGATCCTTCCAAAGGTGTTCTTATCACTATTGAAAACTACGACCGTTTGGTTATGCCGGTTGTAGTGGAAATAAAAGAATCGAACGGTAAATCGGGTAGAGTAAAATTACCTGTAGAAATTTGGGAAAGATCGGGCGAGTGGACATTTAAGTATAACTCAACTAGCCGTATCGACTCGGTAATAATTGATCCTGACAAACGTTTACCCGATGTAAACGAATCAAATAATGTTTGGGTTTCGGGAACTATAAACGAAAAAAGTGAATAAGTTATGCTGTAAACGTGAATTTATATTTGTATTTATTCACTGCGGGAAATTAAAACGCCGATACTTTGTAGTCGTTCTATAATATTTTCATATCCCCGGTCAATTAATTCTACGCGGTCGATTATACTTTCGCCCTGTGCTGTAAGTGCTGCAATAACTAATGCAATTCCCGCTCTTATATCGGGACTACTTAATTCCTGTCCCCGCAATTGTGTGGGTCCGTAAACCAAAACCCTGTGTGGGTCGCATTGAGTAATATCGGCACCCATTATAATAAGCTTATCAACAAAAAACATTCTCGATTCGAAAAGCCAATCGTGGCACAGTGTTATCCCTTCCGATTGTGTAGCAAGTACAATAAGCGGACTCATTAAATCGGTTGGGAACCCGGGCCAAATACCTGCTTGTACTTTCCTTTGCGAAGATTTCAGATGCGACGGTTTTACCTGCAGAGTATTATTATCAATAAAAGTTAAATCCACACCCATTTTTTTAAGAACCAACTCGGTCATTCTGAAATTTTGCTTTTCAGCATTGTGAATTAGTAAACTGCCTTTTGTGCTTGCCGCCATAATTGCAAAAGTGCCTGCTTCAATATGGTCAGGTTTTATTTTATGATGAAACCCACGTAGTTTACTTTTCCCCTTTATTTTTATTCTATTAGTACCGTTGCCCCAAACCTCAGCACCCATTTTAATAAGCACTTCTCCAAGTTCTTTAACGTGAGGTTCACTTGCCGTATTATCAATTAAAAATTCTTTCGGTAGTGTGGAAACCAAAAGCATGGCGTTTTCAGTAGCCGTAACGGAAGATTCTTCCAAAAATATTTGTTCATCTGCTGTATTTAACAGTTCCGCATAATAATATTCGTCATCAAATTTTATTTCACCGCCAAGTGCATTTATAATATCGAAATGGGATTGTAAATTTCTTCTGCCGATAACACATCCACCGGGTGGAGCAAATTTTACCTTTCCGAATTTCGAAAGAATTCCACTAACAAATAAAATTGAAGCCCTTAATTTCCCCGCAGAATCTTTACTCAATTCAAAAGATTTGATATCACCTGAAATTTTGTACGTGCTTTTATTAATCGACTCAATATTTTTACCTAATTGTTTAAGAATACTTAACATAGAATGAACATCCAAAATATCAGGCGCATTTTCAATTAAACATTCATCCGAGGTTAATAAGGTTGCAGCTAAAATTGGGAGTGCGGAGTTTTTGTTCCCTGCTACATTTATTTCCCCGTTAATCGGTTTAAATCCTTCAATAATAAATTTCGACATTCTTCAAACTCTTTTAATTTAAAAATAATTTTTAGAACTTACCTTTTAATTCAACTTCTAATTCCAAATTAATACCTAATTTTTCAAAAGCTTTTTCTTGGTGCCGTTGCAGTCAGCAACGACGATCGTGTCGAACTCGTCGTCGGTCTCTGCCTCTCTGGTACCACTGACC
>CAZXJG010000165.1:6030-7063 GCA_964640985.1 uncultured Melioribacteraceae bacterium
CTAATTTTTCAAAAGCTTTTTCTTGTACTAAATTAATTAGGTAAACAATATCATCTGCACAGGCGTTCCCGGTATTTTCTATAAAGGCGGCATGATTATTGGAAATTATTGCACCCCCTTTCCTTGTTCCTTTAAGCTGCAGCATTTTATCAATTATATATCCAGCCGAAGATGACGGAAGCTCCAATTCAGATTGCTGTGCTTTACTCAAGTTTTTGAAAATGCAGCCTGCAGATTTTTGAGGTTGTATAGATTTTATTTTAGCCCAACTACGAACAAATTTTTTTGCATGCTCAACATTTCCTTTTTTTAATTCCAATTCTGCATCAATAATTATTTCTTTTGTTTGATGAAGCAGACTCCAATCATAATCAAAATGAAAATATGAATTTGATACCGGTTTTATTTTCTCCCCGTCAAATAATCGAGCGGAAATTACCAACTGACCAAAGAAATGACTACCACCGTGCATATTCATGTAAATTGCACCGCCGACAGTAGATGGAATACCTGCAAACCATTGCAGTCCCGTAATACCTTTTTCAAATAACTTTTTCATAAGAGCATTTATTTTCATTCCCGAATCTACCCTTACAATAATACTTTCATTTGTATTGTCATCGTAGTCAAGTATCCCTGAATAATCTATTAGATTATCAATCCGGGACGAAATGTAATTTTTTTGTCTTTCCGGATTTACAGTATTAAAAATTTCCCAATTTTTACTTTTATTTAAAATTATAAGACCGTCAAAACCTTCATCGGAAAAAATGACATTGCTCCCATTCCCCAAAACAAAGAAATTGATTTTCTCATCTTTAGTGATTTCTAAGACATTAATTAATTGTGAAGATGTTTGTACATCGACAAAAAGAGAAGCTTTCCCGCCAACTCCAATAGTTGTGTGAGTACTCAAATGCTCGTCATATTTTGAAATTAAAGCAAGCTTTTTTATTTTTTCGGAAATCTTTTTGTATTTATCTATCACCGGATTTTACAATTTGTTAATTTGCTATCTCAAAACTACGTACAC
>CAZXJG010000166.1:0-6969 GCA_964640985.1 uncultured Melioribacteraceae bacterium
CCACCCGACCCCCGATAAAAAACATCGGGACAAGCTGCGAAAACGGTGCGGCTTTGTAGTAGTCTTTGGTTTTACGTTGTTCGTGTTAAATTGTAATTTAACAGTAGAGCAATAAGATAAATTTTAAATAATTATTGGCAGTTGTTTTTCAATCCAGCATTGTAGTTAGGGGCGGACGGGTGAAAAGCAACGCCGTTATGAGCTGTAAAAATTGTTGAAATCCTCATATTTTATTTTTACATTTAAGTAAGCAATAAATAAGATGGAGACATATAAATTATGCTATCACAACCATTAAGTAATGTTCAAACTGAATTGTTAAAACTATATTCCCAAAATCTCTCTTCGGAAGAATTAAAAGAATTAAAAATTGTTTTGGGAAAGTATTTTGCTAAAAAATCCATCAAAGAAGCCAACAAAATTTGGGATAATAAAAAATATTCTAATAAAACAATGGATAACTGGCTAAATGAAGGATAATCTTAAAATTGTTCTTGACACAAATGTTTTGCTGGTTTCAATATCATCAAAATCAAAATACCATTGGATATATGATAAATTAGTTTCAGGCGAATATGACTTATTTATAACAAATGAGATTTTGATGGAATATGAAGAAATCATTTCTCAAAAATATAATTATTCTGTTGCTCGTGATGTAATAAAAGTGCTTCTAATATTACCAAACGTCCATAAAACCTCAATTTTTTATAATTGGAATCTTATTTCGGAAGATAGCGATGATAATAAATTTGTTGACTGTGCAATAAGTTCAAATTCTCACATATTAGTTACAAATGATAAACATTTCCAAGTATTAAAGAAAATAGATTTTCCTAAAATTGAAATAGCGAATGCAAATGATTTTGCAGTTCTGATGGGAATAAATATGTAAATTACAAATCGCACATACGAGCTTTTCCACCCGTTATGTAAAAAGTCAAGGGTAATATTTGGATTAAAAATAATTTAATTCATAAATAATAATTGATATAAAATAGAATCAATCTGTTATTAACAGTCGCCAAAAAAAAAGGCGCTGCAAAATGTCTTTCAAATTAAATAAATGGCGAGGCTGCAATCTGACCGATAACTCATTTTTGCACCTATATAAAAGAAGGGTTTTGGGATTAGAAGCCCAAAAAGAGCAGGGTGGAACAAACAGTCCGACCGCGTTTTCATTGTGGCATTGTTCAAGTTTTTGGGTTTGGAGAAAAAGGTAAACATTGCTTTTAAAGTTTGTGAAGTAAACAAATATTTTAATAAATTTTGGCAGTAGCTTTTCAATTCAGCTTAGCTATTCGGGGCGGACCCCGACAAAAAGCACCCCGACAAAAAGCGTCGGGATAAATCGGGGCAAGCTGGGTGAAAAGCAACGCCGTTATGTTACCAAGTTGTTCGTTGATTTGAACGTATTTTAGTATTGAATTTTATCTGAGAAATGGCTATAATACGGCTATGTAAAACAACATCTAAAAAGGCAAAGGATTATGAGCAAAACAGTAACAGTTAGAGCAATGATTGACCCAAAGAAAAAAGAGAAAGTTTCTAAAATACTTTCACGTTTAGGAATAAATCATTCTGAGGCAATAAATATATTCTATAGCTTAATCGAAGAATACAAAGGTTTTCCTTTTAACATTCAACTTCCACCGGAGGGAACTCCCAATAAAAATGTTAGCCCGGAAGTTTTGACTTCCTTAAAGGAAAGTGTCAAAAAAAATTATCGTCTTGGCGAATTATTGGCTAAATGAAAAAATATTTAACTACGGATGAAGTCGTTGTTATTCACAAAAATTTAATTGATGAGTTTGGTGGTTTGCACGGCATAAGGGATAATAATTCACTTGAATCTGCAGTAATGCGCCCACAAAGCGGATATTACGAGGACATTTACGAAGAAGCGTCTGCGTTAATGGAAAGTTTGGCTTCAAACCATTCCTTTGTTGATGGCAACAAAAGAATATCATTTTTTGCAACAGATGTTTTCTTACGAATGAATGGATATTATATTGATTGCAAAACAGAAGAAGCATATAAATTTTTCATTGAGAACTTAGAGAAGAACACTTTCCGTTTTAATAATATTTTAAATTGGTTAAAAGAAAATTCTCGTTCTCTAAAATAAATTTGTGTACAAAGTCTGTAACATACGAGCTTTTGCACCCGACCCCCGATAAAAAACATCGGGGCAAGCTGGGTGAAAAGCAACGCCGTTGGGTGTCTTACAATCATCCTAAATAATTTTGTATATTTTTATAGACATTCATTCCTTGTAAATTCAGTTTGGGGCTTTCTCGGAAAAATTTTGGTTTGGCAAAATGGATGTTGCGGGGTTACATTTTATACAGATTCTTTTTGTGTTGACAAACCGTTGTACTTGTAATATATTGTATTACAAACAATAAGATGAGGTGGTAAAAATGAGTATTACAGTCACGGTTAGATTGCCTGATAAATTGGCGCAAGAACTGTCCGATATTGCAAAAATTACGGAACGTCCCAAATCCTATTTTATTCAAAAAGCATTGGAGAATTATTTAAAGGAACAGGCCGAATTACAAATCGCACTTGACCGGTTAAGAGATATTAACGATCCCATAATTTCCATTGATGAAATGAGAAAAGAAGTTGGCTTATAAAATAACTTTTAAAAAATCTGTTTCGAAAGATTTAAAAAAAATTGACCAAACGGATGTCCTAAAAATTTTGCGCAAAATAGAAACTGAGCTTGCCTCTAAAGCAAATACTCTTCCTGAATTGCAAGGACAGTTTGCAGGATTAAGGAAGTTTCGTGTTGGAAATTATAGAATCATCTTTACGATTATTGACGAAACAATATTGATATTGCGTATACAGCATCGAAAGGATGTATATAAAAAATAGGTTTTAGCAGCTTTATTTTGTGTGGTTCAGATTCTTATAGTAAAATTTTTTCCATCCGTTTTATATGGATTGTTTTTAGTAGTCAAACGATCCTTTAGGGAGCGTCGTTTGGATGTATTAACACAATTACAAGTCACCCAACCCGGCAATCAAGCTGTTGTTATACAAATGGAAAAATTTCACAATGATAACCGGGTATTCTAACATTAGTCTTATAAAATGGTTGAATCTTAAAATGAAGTTAAAATGAGAAATTCTAATAATGCTAACATATTTTCTTATAATTATATGTTTTTTACCTTCTTTTTATTAGTTTTTATCCTTACGGGATGCAATGACAGCAACCCGATTGACAGTGGAGGAGCAGGTACTTTATTAGTTTTTACACGACCATATAATAGTCCAATATACCATCCAAGCGGAAAATTTATAGGGTTTAATCACATTCCCATGATGGATCAAAGATAGCGTTTAGTTCTGATTTAAATAATCCTTCTAAAATCCATTAATAAGAAGATGAAGTATAAAAATATAATTGTATTCTAAAAAATTTTACCCTTTTCGTTTGTGTACATCCCCGAAGAAATCCCTTTAGGACTGTGCCTATAAATATTTTTTAATTACTAAAATCTAATTGATTATCTTACTTTTAAAATAACTTCTCCTGTAAAATTACTCTCGACATTTCTATTTCGATTAAATCTATTTTGAAAATATCGTTTGCTTTTTAATGTAAGTGAAATTAAATTAACATAAATCATTTAGGAGAGATAAATGCCTGCATTAAAAGAATTTAAAACGATACCTGAGTTATTTTTTTATTTAACTAAAGAGTTTGGTAAAAGTCAAACTAAACCGGTTCTTATGCATAAAGTTGATAAAAAATATATAGGTATTTCTTATAACCAATTATTTGAAGAAACTGAAAACTTAGCTTTGGGCTTAGCTCATTTGGGTATTAAACGCGGAGATAAATTTGCTGTTATTGGAGAAAATCGTCCGGAGTGGGTTTATTCTGATATTGCAATTATAAGTATGGGTGGGGTTAACGTACCGTTATACCCGATTTCCACAGCCAAAACCATTGAGTATATATTAAAAGATTCGGAATCTGTCGGAATAGTTGTCTCTAATAAATTCCATTTAAATAAAGTTCTAAAAATTAGAAATACTTGTTCCAAACTTAAAAATATTATTGTTATGAATAATATTGATGTTTCGGAATATGATAGTGTTTATATCATGAAAGATGTTCAAAATTTTGGTAAAGAATTTAAAAAGGAAAACCCGGATTTATTTTTAAATAATATTAAACTCAGCAGAGAAAACGAAGTGTGTACAATTATTTATACCTCGGGAACTACCGGCGAACCGAAAGGAGTTGTTTTAACACATAGAAATATTCTATCTAATGTAAGCGATGCGCATAAATCTTTTAATATAAATTCGGAAGATTTATTCCTTTCTTTCCTTCCGCTTTGTCATGTTTTTGAAAGAATGGCAGGATATTATACCGCACTTGCTTGCGGCGCTACAATTGCTTACGCAGAAAGTATTGAAAAAATTTCAACAAATCTAAAAGAGATAAAACCAACCCTAATGACGGCAGTTCCTCGATTATTTGAACGTATGTATTCTAAAATAATTAGAAATGTCGAAAATCAGTCGGAGAAAAAAAAGAAAATATTTTATTGGGCTATTGAAGTAGGAAGAAGCTATGAGGAAATTAGAAAAAATGTCGGTAGCATCCCTTTGACACTTATAGTTAAAAGAAAATTAGCCGATAAGTTGGTTTTTTCGAAATTAAGAGAAGCTACCGGTGGCAGATTAAAGTTTTTTATTTCGGGCGGCGCCGCTTTATCAAAAAATTTAGGTGAGTTTTTTGAAGCTATGGGAATTAAAATTATTGAAGGTTACGGTTTAACCGAATCGTCACCGGTTTTGGTGGCAAATAGATTTGAAGATTACAAATTCGGAACCGTTGGAAAACCTTTCCCAAGCGTTGAAATAAAAATAGCTAAAGATGGCGAAATACTTGCTCGCGGTCCGAGTATTATGCAAGGTTATTATAAAAAGAAAAAGGAAACTGAAGATGTTCTGAAAGATGGCTGGCTTCATACAGGCGATATCGGTGTGTTTGACGCCGAAGGATTTTTAATAATTACCGACCGTAAAAAAAGTTTGTTCAAAACTTCCGGCGGAAAATATATTGCACCTACTCCTATTGAAAATATGTTCCTTGCCAGTAAATATATCGACCAGTTTATCTTGATTGGCGATAGAAGAATGTTTTTAAGTGCCTTGATTGTCCCTGATTTTGAAGCACTGCAAGAATATGCAGATGCTCATCGAATCCATTATAACGATGTAAAAGATCTTGTAAATTTAAAGCAAATTTACGATATGTTAGACGAAGAGTTTGGAAAATTTCAAAAGAAATTAGCCAATTTTGAACGTATAAGAAAATTCACAATTCTCAATGAACCCTTTACAGTTGAATCAGGTGAAATGACACCTACACTTAAGTTGAAAAGAAAAGTTATTGAACAACGTTATAAAAATTTAATCGATGAGATGTATGAAAAATTATAGAATCTCAAGGTTTTGATTAATTGAAATTTATTGTTTTTCGAAACAATAGAATAACCGAGTTAAATTTGCTTTCGTTTATATTCCCACGCTTGAAAGCGTGGGAATATTCTTAAATTAGACTTTTCATACAGCTTCTAAAACCAGCGGAAATATTATGAATCACGGATAATTTATGATGCTGTACTAAAATATAAATTAATCAATCTATATTTAGAATAGAGCTAAACATTTTTGGAAAGGGCAAAAAACAATGGGAGGTTGTTGATTCACCAATTGTTGAATATTGTACAAAAATAAAATTGCTAAACGTATTTTTCCGAATAGAAATATTAAATATTAAATTGGTACTAAAATTGATTTAGTTCGTTGAAAAAAAATGTTAATATTTAAGGAAATCAATAAATTGAAAAGAAGTTTTGTAATTCCTGTTATCGATTATTCGCCTGCAAGCAAATTTAATATTAAAACTTTGTTAGATGATCTCGAAAAGATTGGAGGCGAGGTAATTGTTGTTTTTAATTCCGAAGAAGTTGCTTTCGAAATGAAAGATGATCCGCGAATTGACTATTATGCTGTAATGAAACATAACATCGGTGTTCCGCGGGCGTGGAATGTTGGGCTTGATATTGCAAGAACCCCAATCACGTTTATTATAAATTCGGATGTACATATTGAAAAAGAAACAATCCAAATTTTGGAAAAATCTATAATTTCCTTGTCTAATGCTGCAGTTGTAGGACCGCAAGGATCATTTTTCCATTTCGAAACGGCTAAGGATATTGAGTATTTTGATAAAGGGACTTTTGAAAATATTATTGAAGTTGATGCTGTTTCCGGTTTCCTTTTTGCCGTAAAAACAAAATATTTTCATGACGGAACACTCAAATTCGAAAATAAATTTACACCATGTTATTTTGAAGAGTGGGACTTGGGATTACAGATAAAGCGAGCCGGACTAAAAAGTTATATTGTCCCTGCAGCGGAATATGAACATCATTGGAGCGGCAGCATAAGTTCGATGAAAGCGATTAAGTATTATAATGAAAAAGAATCTGCACAAGAAATATTCAAAAGAAATAAAAATATATTTTTAAATAAATGGAGAAAATTAGCTGCTGATAACAAGCATCTTTTATTAAGTAAGTGGGTTGACATATTACTGGGGAAAAGTAAGGTATTTATTGAAAATAATGATTTTGAAGCTGCTAAAACTATATATGAAAAAATTTTGGAATTTTATCCTAACCTCGCAGCACCTTATCTGAATTTGGGCATCATAAATTTTTTGGATGAAATTTTTGATGAAGCCGAAAAGCTATTTCTAAAAGTGATAGAGATTGAGCCGGATAATAAAACTGCTTTGGACTACTTGGCTCAAATAAAAAATAATGAAAAATAATGTCTAGAATATTAACAACTAAATCCTTGTTTTTTGCCATATGCCTGTCCAGTGTAATTTTTTTATTACACAGGGTAAAGAAATATTGAAAG
>CAZXJG010000167.1:0-6918 GCA_964640985.1 uncultured Melioribacteraceae bacterium
TATTAAGGGGGTGGAATAAAATAAGTTATCGAATTACAATCCCTAACCTGGATAAATCAAAATTAATATTCTGACAAGAATAACACGAATATTAGTGATAAGATACTAAAACTACTTAAAAAATTTCCCTGTTTTCTTATTTTGAAACACGAATTATCTATTTTCTTCCTTTTTAATTTTTACTGCCAAATCGGATAACGCTTTTATGAATCTAGGACCAGGTCTAAAATATAAATCCGGCTCCACAAATATGACATGTTTAAATTTTACGGCTTTTAAGTCTTTCCATTCAGGATACACATCGGTTAAAAATTTTATAGAATTATTTTTGTTTTTTCGACAAATTATAAAATCAGGATTTAGTTTTAATACTTCTTCTCTGCTAAATATCGGATAACTAATATTTGAATTAGCAACAATATTTTTTAAACCCGTGAATTTCATAAATTCATTTAAAAAGGTTGATTTGCCTGCCAGCATTAAAGGGGTTAAAGAAACAATAAACATAGCAGTTCGTTTTTTATTTTTTGGAAAACTTTTCTCAATTTTATTTAACTCATTATCCCATTCGGCAATTTTTTTCTGTGCTCTATCCGTTATCTTAAAAATTTTAGCGATGTCAAGAAAAGTTTTTTTTATCCCTTTATAATTGCGAGGGTTAGATACAAATATCTTTTCCCCCAATCCCTTTAATTTTTCATACGAACTTTTACTGTTGCCTTCAACGGTCATCAAAATAATATCCGGTGATAACGATACGATTTTTTCGTAGTTAATAGAAAGAAGATTACCAACTTTAGTAATATTTTTAGCCTCAGGAGGGTAATTTCCATAAATTGTATTGCCAATTAGTTTTTTGCCCAAACCTAATTGATAAATCATTTCGGTTAAATTTGGCGCTAATGTGATTACGGTTTTGGGGACCTTTTCGAATGTAATTAAATTACCCAGATCATCGTGGATTGAATATGCAGCTTTAATATTATCGCCGGTTTTATTGCTGCAAGCCGTTATCGTGAATGCAAACAACAGAAAGAATAAAAAACCGGTTTTCCTTAATTCTATTTTTTTTAACATTTTTTTAATCGTTATTATTTAAAAAATAAATATGGTTTTATAACTGTACAAAATAACCACAATAAAACTCCGCATAACTACTTTTCAAATTTATGTAAATGTTTTATAAAACATTACTATTGTTTTTTGATTGACTTTTAACGGGATAACTACCCTGTTTTCTTTACGGGGAAAAACAAAGATTTAAGTGTTATAGTGCGATAAGTCGGGAGATAGAAGTTGGAAGTCGGAAGATAGAAGTTGGAAGCCGGAAGTCGGGAGATGGGAGACAGGCGTAGGACTTCAAGCTTCAAACTTCGTGCTTCGGACTTCAAGCTTCCAACTAAAAAAGATTCCACTATCAAAATTCGTGAATTCGTGGCATTATTTTTTTAACTTATGGTAAAATCCATCTAATTTATTAAATTACCAACTCACTTTACGCAAAAACTTATTTTTTACCGGCAGCTTAATTGTCCAGGTATCAACACTTAAATTATCTACAAATTCTTTCCGGGAAGAAAGAAAATTTATTTATTATTTTTAAGTATTATTAAAAAATTATCTTTTACATTGTGATTATTATTAAAAAACTATCGAAAGGCTACTTGTAAATTTATGAAAACACTTTATCTTGTTAGACATGCAAAATCGAGTTGGAATCATCCCGAGTTAACCGACATTAAAAGACCGTTAAATAAAAGAGGAAAACGGGATGCCCCGTTTATGGGAAATCTTTTGGCAGAGAAAAAAATAAAAGCTGATCTAATTATTTCAAGTCCGGCGATAAGAGCATATTCAACAGCAAAAAGTCTTGCATCGGCTATCGGATATCCCCTTGAAAATATTATCTGCAATAAAAATATATATGAAGCGGATTCTTATGATTTACTGCAAATAGTTCACGGTTTAGATAACAAAATTGATTTTGTAATGCTTTTTGGCCATAACCCGGGATTAACCGAGTTATATAATAAACTTATCAATAAATATATTGGAAATTTGCCTACCTGCGCTATAGCTGCAATGGAGTTCGATATAAAATATTGGGAAGAAGTTGAAACTTTTACCGGTGAGTTAAAGTTTTTTGAATATCCTAAAAAGTATTTTAAAAAATAGTGTTAAGAAACTTTCAATAAACTTAAGTAAATAAAAAAGGCGTATCTACAATAACAATATAGATACGCCGAATCATTTATACTATTATTACTCAATCGATAAACATCATCCAGTTATATCTATCTTCAATTTTACCATATTGAATATCGGTAATTTCTTTATACAATTTTGAACCGAGTTCGCCGGCTTCTTCTTCATTAAAATTCATTACAAAATCGTGATATTTTAATCTGCCGACAGATGAAATCACAGCCGCAGTGCCGACACCGAATATTTCTTTTAATGTTCCATTTTTATAAGCTTCAATAATTTCTTCCATACCTATTCGTCTTTCGTTAACGTTATAGTTCCAGTCCCTTAAAATTTGCAGAACCGACATCCGGGTTATACCCGGCAAAATAGAAGTTGTAAGCGCCGGAGTAGCAACCTCATCATTAAATTGCACGCATATATTCATAGTACCTACTTCTTCAATATATTTTTGTTCAATGGCATCTAACCAAAGAACTTGAGAATAACCTTCTTTTATAGCATCACGCTGAGCAGCTAAACTGGCAGCATAATTACCGGCTGTTTTGCAGCTTCCAACGCCTTTACGTACGGCTCTTACATATTTGTCCGTTGCGTAAATAGATACAGGTTTAAATCCTTCATGATAATAAGGACCGACAGGACTAAGCATAATTAATAATTTATAAGTATCCGACGGACGGACACCGAGAAACGGATCGGTTGCTATAATTAGAGGTCTAATATAAAGAGCATGACCAGGTTGTTTCGGCACCCAATCTCGGTCAAGTCTAACTAATTCTTTTAATGCATCTAAAACAAATTTTTCGTCAATTTCCGGTATACACATTCTTCTTGCAGAATTATTAAGTCGCTCCATATTTTTTTCAGGCCTAAAAAGTGCAATTTCCCCCGAATCTTGATGATAAGCTTTTAGCCCCTCAAAAATTGCTTGTCCATAATGTAAAACCATCGAAGCAGGACTTAATTGAAGATTTTCAAAATCTTTAATAACAGGATTGTGCCATCCTAAATCCGGTTCGTAATCCATTTCAAAAATATGAGTCGAAAAATTTCTTCCAAAAATTAATCTCTCTGGTAATTCTACCTTCACGTCTTTTTTAGTTAGTTTAAATTTAATCTGTTCCATTTTTTTCACCGTATTTATTGTAGGTTTTTGATTTATTTGAGTATTTAAAACAAAAATGCCCGGTAGAGGATTAGCCGGGCGTAAATCATTTAACTAGGTATAAAAATAATTACTAAGTCAATTTTATTTATATTAATTTTCATCTATTCAAGTCTTTTTCTTTATTATATTAAAATAATGTAGTTTTTAAATATAATGATTTAAAATATAAAAGGGAAAAACAACCGGTTTATAATTAAAGAGCAACATCAAGCTTTGTTGTTATTGTGAAAGTAGATTAAATAAGAATTCCTTTTTTCGATTGTTTTTTGAACGAATAGATAAAAAAGTACGGCTATTTTTTTAAAACAATTTTTTCTGAAATGGTTTAATGATAAAATTAATTTAGATATAAATTAAAAATCGACTGCTAAGTTCATATAAAATCAAATTTAGTAGCGCGGGTGGTTTTTTACCCAATTCCGTAGGAATTCTATTATTTGCGATGTAGGTGCACCCGGTGTAAAAAGTTCGCCTACACCTAATTCTTTTAATTTTCTCAAATCCTCTTCAGGAATAATTCCACCACCGAAAAGCAATATATCGTCAATTCCATTTTGTTTCATTAGTTCTAAAATTCTTGGGAAAATTGTCATGTGGGCGCCTGATAAAATACTAATCCCAATAGCATCAACATCTTCTTGCAATGCAGCTTCAACAATCATTTCAGGAGTTTGCCGTAAGCCGGTATAAATAACTTCCATGCCTGCATCTCGTAAAGCAGCAGCTACAACCTTTGCACCTCTATCGTGCCCGTCTAAGCCGGCTTTAGCAACAATTACTCTAATTTTACGATCCATAATCTCATCTCTTATCGTTTATAATTTTTAAACAATTAATATTCAAACATAATTTTAAGTAAAAAGAAACACAAGGGAAACGGATTTTAATGTTATATGCTTAAATAATTTTTCTTTTTAGCAAAAACACCGAAAGTCCCTCCGGTATGGACAAATAAAATATTCGAATGTTTTTTCTTATTTAAGAAAATTTCGTTATACGCATAAAAAGCTTTACCTGTATATGCCGGATCAAATAATATTCCGCTTTTTTTAAAAAAAGATTTAATCACTTCAATTTTTTCAGAGTTAATTTTTTTATATCCTTCAGATGAATATCCCTCTAATATTTCCAAATTATCCGGATTAATTTGAATTCCCAATTTATATTTTTTAACGCATTCTTCGGCTAAATTTAATATTTTTTCTTTAATAATTTTTTTAGAATAAAAAACATTAACCGCAAATATTTTTAGATTTAATCCTTTAAGCTTTGATCCTACCAATAAGCCGGCCGAAGTACCTCCACTTCCGGCAGCAGTTAATATACCTTTAAAGTTTTTCAAATTTAGCTGCATATTTAATTCATTAATAAAATTAATATAACCCCATATTCCAAGTAAAGAAGAACCTCCTTCAGGAACGATATATACTTTATGCCCTTTGGCTTCAAGCATTTCTTTTTTTTGAATCATGATTTTATTTACATTACTATATTCTTTTCGCGAAAGGAATTGCATCTCAGCACCAATAAGATGGTCTAAAAACAAATTACCCTCAGGTATTTTCCTTTCTTTTCCCCATAAAAATAATTGCGGTTTAAACCCCAAAGCCGCCGAGGCTATTGCAGTTGCACGAGCATGATTAGATTGTTCGCCGCCGCAGGTAAAAATATAATCTGCTTTCTTCTGTTTTGCATCTAAAAGAAGATATTCTAATTTGCGGATTTTATTCCCGGAAAGTTCGAACCCTGAAAGGTCATCACGTTTTATAGAAAATGTACATCCGTTAAATTTATGTTTTTCTACTGGTGTAGGTAAATTAGCTAACGTTAATTTTTTAATTGTTCTCATGCCTTTCCCATTATTTGCGCTTGAAAATTACAAAGTTTTGTTTCTTTCATAAAAATTTTTTGCAAGCATTAAATCAACTTTCGTATCTACGGAAATGCTTTCAAATTTTGTAACGACAATTTTTATTTTAATCCCGTTTTCCAATATCCGTAATTGTTCTAATTTTTCTGCTAATTCAAGATCTGTAGGACGAAACGAGACAAACCGCAATAAAGCTTCCTTTCGATAAACGTAAAGGCCAATATGTTTATAAATATCGGCTCTTTTAATTTTTTCGCTATTTGTTTTCGCATCCCTCACAAAAGGAATTGGTGAACGGGAAAAATAAAGGGCAAAATTTTCATAGTCAAAAACTACTTTCGGTATGGAAGAAGATTTTAATTCTTCTACGGTTTTAATTTTTTTCGCAAGTGTAGAAACTTGAACATGTTTATCAAATAAAAGCGGTTCAATTGCCTCATCAATCATTTCACCTTTAATAAAAGGCTCGTCCCCTTGAATATTAACAATTATATCGGCAGAAGATGTTTTTTTTATTATCGATGCAATTCTATCGGAGCCGCTCGGTAAATCTTTAGAAGTCATTCTAACTTGTGCACCAAATGATTTTGCCGCATCATAAACACGTTTATCGTCTACCGCAATAATTATTTTATCTAAAAGCTTCGATTTTTTTGCGCTCTCATAAGTATGCTGAATCATCGGCTTATCGCCAATTAAAATAAGCGGCTTTCCAGGTAATCTGGATGAATTAAATCGTGCGGGAATTACACCAATTATCATTTTATCATCTCGGCGATAAATAAGTTGTTACGGTGTTTTTATGACTTTTGGAACTTTAAAAAATTCTTCATTCGCATTGGGAGCATTTTCTAAAACTAAGTTTCTTGAGGCTGATTTCTCAATTTTATCTTCTCGAAAAACATTCACATTCTCTATCGGATGAGACAAAGGTTCAACATTTTCAGTATTAAGTTCTTGAAGTTTATCAATATATTTTAAAATCCGGTTCAACTCTTTCGTGTATTTGATTATTTCATCATCTTCTAATTTCAATTTTGCTAATTTTGCAATGTGGAGAACATCTTCACGGGAAACGCTCATAATAATACTTCCTTGTTCCTAATTTATCTTACTCTAATATACAACCTTTTTGATGCACCCGCATTATTAACATCGGTTACTAAAGTTGAAGTAAGACCTGTTTTGTTGCCGGGTGTAATTTGCGCCCGGGAATTATCATTTAGAAAAAGTTTTATTTTTGCAATGCTTGTATCGGGCGCAGTCCAACTGAACTTTGGTGTGCTAGCCATATAATAAGAAGTGGCAACAACTATTTGAGCTCCGGTAGTTCTACTTAAAAATAAAGTATCAATACCATCCGGATTAGATGATGTTGAATTTATGTAAACTCCGGGAGAAATTGAAAAAAAGCCGGAGCTGTTAAAATGATCTGAAATAAAAGAACCATTACCGGAATTCGGATTATTAATTATGTCGAGTCTTAATGTATGATCGTACGGACCTCGTTTTGGTGTACGATAGCGCATCCAATAAAAACTATTTGCATCTTTGTTTAATTCGTCTTCAATCTGTAAAAAAATATTTGTAAGTTGATTTGCATCGTTAATCGGGAAAAATCCTGAAGTTCCAAGTTGAGTTAAAACTTCGGGGTCAATTTCAGAACCTAAAC
>CAZXJG010000168.1:0-6872 GCA_964640985.1 uncultured Melioribacteraceae bacterium
ATTTACAAAGTTCATTTATCCTACTTAAACCCCATCGGGTTAATAACCTGACACACAATATAAATTTATCATGATTTACTTTGATTAAATTCCTCAAAAGTTTCATAAGACAAATTAAACAAAAAATTAAAATTAGAATTCATTTACTTTTTGAATTTGCAGCCTCGTTTTTTTATCAATCAAATGTGGAATTATTGACGTAGATTCCGAATCGTGTTTTGCTCTATTATTTACCGCTGTTTTATGACTTGTAGTTGCATAACAGTACTCGCACCCCATTAAACATGTGTTATTAATACCAATATCTTTACTTACAGTACAACGACATGCAGACCTTTGGCTTTTATCTTTTTTGTATTTTATATTCACGCCGAGTTCATTGCGAATGATATCGTCATCAATACATTTCCCCGGTTTAATTCCGAGATAGCTATAATCTTTAGCTTCGGCACAACTTTGTACTTCAATTTTATTTTCCGCCGCAATTCCGACAATTTCTTTTAACAACAATTCAATATCGGGATCTTCCCCTTGGTTAGGTGAATAACCGGTATTCAATCTATATAATCTTCTCAACGTCTTTTTGTAATCATCAACAATGCTAATAACGACACGTTTGGTAAATCCGTTAAGATTTTTACAAATACGTGAAAAATTATTTATATGAAATTTAACGGTAATATCATCCGTTAAAAAAATAGGGTCATAACGCCAAATGACTTTCCCTCTGCCAATTAGTTCGGATAATTTTTGAAATGTCGATAAAGCATTTTTCAAAGTCGGATTATACGGCTCATATATTTTCGGCAAGTTATTAATTGTAAAATGAAAATAATATTTGTAACCGAGTTTGCTGATTTTATCCAAATATTTAAAAATCGGATATGGATTCCTTGTCCAAAATACTATTGCATCAACAAACTCGGAATTTAAATTTACAACTGAAACTTGATTCATATTAAAGGGATTTGGAACAGTACAGTAACCTTCTTTTATTCTATTGTAAAACCATTCGGCATAATAAGCAGGGATATCGGTTCTTCTGCTGGCAGAAATTATCATCAGGTTTTTCTTAATTTAATAATTTTTAATAAGTACAATGTTATAAAAATAATTCCTTTATATTTAATTTTTTTATGAAAAAAAAAGCAATGAATTATTTCACTTATTATCCAGCTCCGCCCTATTCAAACCGTTAAGAGCCGCAACACGGTATGCTTCCGCCATTGTAGGGTAGTTAAAGGTTGTGTTTACAAAGTACATTAAACTGTTACCTTCACCTTTTTGCGACATTATAGCTTGCCCAATATGGATAATTTCAGCAGCGGAATTACCGAAACAATGAATACCGAGTATTTCAAGTGTATTGCGATGAAAAAGTATTTTGAGTACGCCGGTAGTGTGCCCTGTTATTTGCGCCCTTGCTAAATGTTTAAAAAATGACCTTCCTATTTCATAAGGGACCTTTTGTTCGGTTAATTCTCTTTCGGTTAGTCCGATAGAACTAATTTCGGGCAACGTATAAATTCCGGAAGGGATATATTCAACAAGATGATATTCCGATTTACCCGTTACAATGTGCGAAGCGGCAAATCTTCCTTGGTCATAAGAAGCACTTGCAAGATTAGGAAACCCGACAACATCACCAACAGCATAAATATTAGATACTGTTGTTTGATGATTTTCATTTACTTTTATCGAACCCTTGTAATCTGTCTCCACGCCTAATTTTTCTAAACCTAATTTTTGTGAATTGCCTGTTCTGCCTTGTGCCCAAAATAAATAGTCACTTCTAATTTTTTTATTCGATTTCAAATAAAGAGTAACACCATTATCGTCAGGAACAACTTTTTCATATTCTTCGTTATGTCTTATTAACACACCGTTTTCACGCAAATGATAACTAAGCGCGTCAATAATTTCATCATCTAAAAAAGTAAGCAATTGAGAACGAATATTAATTAAATTTACTTTGGTTCTTAACCCACGAAATATCGAAGCATATTCGCATCCAACAACCCCTGCCCCATAAATGGTAATAGAACGGGGGTGAGCATTTAGATTAAGAATAGTATCGCTATCAACAACACGTGGGTGGGTAAAGTCGATATCTTCCGGATGATAAGGACGTGATCCGGTTGCAATCACAAAATAATCGGCTTTATATTTATGTTTACTTCCATTTGAAAGGGTTGCTTCAATTGTATTCGCATCAATAAAACTTGCATGCCCGTCAATCATATCAACCCAATTGCGCTCATAAAAACCTGTTCGAAGCTTAACTTGTTGTTTAATAACCGTTTCAGCCGTCGCAATTAAGTCTTGATAATAAACTTCACCCAATAAACCTCTTTCTTCAATAAGGTAAGTCGCATGTCGTAAAGCTTTACTTGGGATAGTACCTCGGTGAGTGCAGTTACCTCCTATATTAGCAAAATAATCACAAATCGCAACATGTTTTCCTGATTTAGCGGCTTTCATAGCTGCCCCTTCGCCACCGGGACCACTGCCCAATACAATTACATCGTATTTTTTTATGTTATTCATTTATTATACTTTATTATTTTAAAAATTTCTATTTTAACGACAAAAGGTATAATTATTTCTCTGTCTTTGCAATCGGTTAATTGTTTTAATAGCCAATAAGTGTATCGCAATCTTTCTTGCTACAGAGATTACTATATAATAGTTATTCGACACTAAATTTTCATTATTGCTATTCTCCCATCACCGTAACAACAATTTTTCGCGATCCGCCGTAATTACGATGTTCGCAAAGATAAATACCCTGCCACGTTCCAAGATTAAATTTCCCATCCGTAATGGGAATCGTTAATGAGTGCCCAAGTATGGAAGATTTAATATGAGCCGACATATCATCGGAACCCTCAAGCGTATGTTCAAAATAGGCAGCATTATCGGGAACGATACGATTAAAGTAATTTTCTAAATCTGTTTTTACTTCAGGTGAAATATTTTCACTTATGGTTAACGAAGCAGAAGTATGTTTAATAAAAATATGTGCAATGCCTGTCTTTATTTTATTTAATTCAGGAATTTGCCTTTTAATTTCATCAGTTATGATGTGAAACCCTCGTGACCGGGCTTTTAATGTTATTTCGGTTTGGTAGTACATTTTTAACCTTGGTGTTTTAATTGGTTATTGTCTATATAATTGTCATTCAAATATATCCATCTGTTTGTCTTTCCCCGAATACTTCGCCTCGTGATTCAGAAGCCATTCTTTCCGCCAAATTCCACCGGCATATCCGGTAAGCTTTCCGTTCTCACCTATTACACGATGACATGGAATTATGATAGGAATTTTATTCTTATTGTTTGCCATTCCAACCGCACGAACGGCTTTCGGATTTCCAATTGCTTTGGCAATATCCAAATAGCTCGCGGTTTTTCCATAAGGGATTTTTTGCAAAGCTTTCCAAACACTTTTTTGAAATTCGGTACCGACCAATTTTAACGGAAGTTCGAATATTTTTCTTTTCCCGGAAAAATATTCATGCAACTGTTGCTTACATTTAAGTAAAATTTCATTCGGTTTTTCTTGTTCTTTTTTTGAAGCCTCAACTACAAAAAGTATTGAAGTAATTGCATCGTTGGTTGCCGTTAATTTTATTATCCCAATTGGAGATTTTAAGTATGCCGTATGTTCCTTCATTAATATTCCTTCCTAAAAATTGGACGCAGAGACGGGATATATCCCGTCTCTGTCATATTTATTTTTCCTTTTTATTTTGTTCGATTTCCCATTTCAAAGGATTCTCCCTAATATATTTTCGAATCCTTTTTAAATCATATTCATTCCGAATTATATGGTCGTGAAATCGTCTCTGCCAACCAAAATATTCATAATCATTCGAATTACACCATCGTGTAACCGCCGCCTTGAATGTACCGATTATATTTGACAATGAAATTTGGGATTTAATTTGTATATCATACCGTTCAAATTGCAATTTATTTTGGGCATTATGCCGTAACCGTAGTAACCGTAGAGACGGGATATATCCCGTCTCTACGGTGTTATCCCCCGTATCCCCATAATCACCTGGTGGTTTCAACACAACAATTCCATGAAAATGATCCGGCATAATTTGATATTCATCCAATTGAACATTCGTAAAATGTTTCGGTATTTCATTCCAATATTCATCAACCTTTGACCAATTTTATTCAAAAACATTTTTCTACTTTCAATATACCCAAACATAATTTTATGTTCTTTCGTACAAATTGTAACATAATACCAACCAGGATTCGAATAATCCCAATCTTTTAATCTTGTAGTTTCCACACGATATTTATTTTTGAACAACGCCATTTAAACTACCCAACTCTTCTTTCCATATTTCTGTATATTCCAACCACAACACCAACCAACTTAAAGCCCGGATAATCTTTTTTAATTATAATCGGTTTATACTCTTGGTTCTCTGAATGAAGTTCAATACTATTCTCCTTTTTGTAAAATCTTTTAACCACCGCTGCATCATCTAAAACGGCAACAACAAAATGTCCGCTGCGGACTTCTAAACCAGGATTCACAATAATCACATCATCCGTAAATATATATGCATCTTTCAAACTATCACCTTTAACCTTCAACAAAAAAGAATCTTTCGGCATATATACAATTGCCGGAAGCTCAATGGTATCAATGGAATCAGGATAAATTGTAAGGGGATTCCCGGCAGCAACCTCACCAAGTATGGGACGCGGAATAAAAAATTTATCTTCCATAATTAATTCAATCCCACGAGAAATTTTAGGACTACGTTTAATATAACCTTTTTTTTCAATTGCCCGTAAATGTTGTTGAACCGTTGAACGGTTACGATAACCAAAATGCAAAGCAATTTCAGCAAGAGTCGGCGGTATTGCTTTACTCGATTTTCGTTCGATAATAAAATCAAGTATTTTATATTGGATTTCAGTTAATCTCTTTGACATTGTGTTCATTTAAATTTGTTTATCACGGCAAAGACAAAATAAGTTCACCTTCGGTATGTAAATCACAATAATTAAAATTACTGCCATACAAATGTATGGTAAACCTAAAAAAGATATAAAACATTATCAAGTTTAAAATTGGGTAAGGTCTATAAAAAATGAATGGATTATTCTATAAAAAAATCAAATAGTGGAACACGTACCTTTTCAACAGTTTGTGATTAAAAAACAATTATGTTACTATTTACTTTTTTAGAGCAGATTTTTAATAATTAAAAACTTTTTCGAGTGCAGTGATAAGTTTATCTCTCATAATAGGTTTCGTAATAAATTCACTAAATCCCGCTTTAATAAATTTTTCTGCCGCACCGGGAACAACATAAGCAGTAACGGCAATTATTGGAATTTTATTTAAATCAGGCATTTTCTGTATAATTCTTAATGCATCCAAACCGTTATATTCGCCCTGCAGATTGATATCCATTAAAATAAAATCGAAATATTTGCTTTTTAAAAGGGGTAATGCTTTCTCGAAACTAGTTGCAAAATCAATCGATTTTAAATCTTTCATTTGAACTTTAAAAAGTAATTGTGAATCGGGCTGATCCTCAACATAAAGGCACGAAAGCTTTTTTAAATCAATTTTAGTCTTCTTTAATGGCGAACCTTCATTTTTAAAAGACAACTCGTTTTCTGAAAACTTGGTTTCAACAATTTTCGTTTCATCAGGTTGCAGTTTTCTTTTATCGAAGTTACCTTCCTTTTGTTTTTCTTCTAAAGATAAATCTTTCAATTTTTCAACGTCAATTTTTTTATCTGAAAACTCGATTGGGAAAAGAATACCGAATTCTGTAATTTCATCATTATGCCTAATAATTTGTGTTTTTGCATTTAAAACATCCATTAACTTACGGACTAACCTAACACTAAATCTCGATATGCCGTATTTCTGTCGTATCAAATTTTCATCTTGAATAAATATTTCCTTAAAATTTTCTAAAAGATCGGTTGTTATTCCTTTTCTTTTATCTTTAAAAGATATTAAACAACTTTCTTGTTGATAAGGATAAGCAGAAATAAATATTTTCTTTTCGTGAGTAATTATTATAGCAAATGTCAGCAAATGTGTAATAAGCAACGTAAATTTTTGGCGGTCGGTTTCTAACTTTAACGATGAAGATATTTTACCATAAGCAATTTCAATATTATTTGTTTTAGCGGTTTTTGCAGTCTCTTTTTCCAATTCACTAATAACATCAACAAAAGAAAATTTTGTAGGTTTTAATTCCACTAAATTTTGTTCTAAAAAAGAATACTCAACCGCCGTATCCATTGTCTGCATCAATAATTTTTGATTCTCTTTTATTATTTCGATAGATTCTTTTTGTTCTTCGGAAGGCTTATCAATACTTTCTGCCAAATCTTGTCCAAATCCGATAATCACATTAATTGGTGTAAGTAACTCGTGAAATAAATTTGATAAAAATGAAGGGTCGATAACAGATTTTTTATATAGTTTTTTTTCTTGCTCAATACTAATTTCAGCTTTTTCTTTTTCCGGTTTAATAATAAGATTATAAGATTCAACTTCACCCTTATAATTAAAAATAGGAGATGCAGTCATTTCCACATTTATTTTATTCCCATTAGATTTTTTAATGCTGAATTTCAAATTTTTAACAGTATTAGATTTTGAATAGAAAATATCGGAATTTACAATTGCCCTATCATTATCGGAAACCAGGCTAACAAAAGTACTTTGTTCCAAATCTTTTTTAGAATAACCTAATGTTTGCGTTACTTGATCATTATTAAATAATATGAAGCCATCTTTATCAGTTGTAATCATCATATCGCTTGTGAACTCGTAAGACGATTTGTAAAGCTGAAGCCTTTTATTGTTT
>CAZXJG010000169.1:0-6762 GCA_964640985.1 uncultured Melioribacteraceae bacterium
ATAACAATCATTTATTCCTGTGTTTCAAATGAGTTATTCTATTCCACCCCCTAAACTAAATTTATTCAGCTAAGCCAAATTTTCTCTATCCAAAAGAAAACTTATACCAAGAAAAATTATTAATATCTGCCAATTTTGAATTAATGTATCACCTAATTGATTTGCAACTAGAACAAACCAAAACGCTATAAAAAATTTTATTACAACAATACTTATTACAAATAATATTATAGATGTTAACAAAAATATCTTCTCTTTCGGGTTGTCCAGAAACAACATAAAAAATCCTCCGCCAAGTATAAAAAGAAGAGATGGAAATATTATTTTCCCTTTATCGAGAATTTCGAAGAGATTTTCCACTAAGAGGAGAATACCTATATAAAACAAAATTGTCGAAAAAAATATTTTAACTATATGATTTTTGCCTAAATTCAAAATTACAATTACTAAGCCATAAATTATTAATAGTATTCCAATAAATAACCCATTATTGATTGTTACTATTCCAAAACTTTCGAAAAATAGAAACAGGGAAATCACTAATATTATAGAGACGAAAAATATTTTTTCAAAGTTCTTCAATTTGTATGCCTTCCTTTGGAATTAAAAGATAAAGTATTAAATAAATTAATATGCCGACACCAATTGTGGCAAACGTTAAAATTAGCCAAATCATTCTGATAATACTTGCATTGGTTCCAAAATAAACGGCTAACCCGCCGCAAACCCCGCTAAAAATTTTGTTGTTTTTTGAACGGTAAATTTTGTGAACTTTCGGTGTTGCGTTTTTTGAAAAAAATAGACCCGGTCTTAACAAGGAAAACAATACAATAACAAAAAGAAAAATTGAAATAACAATATTTTCAGAGATGTGTGAAAAATTTATATATGGAAAAATCAAATTAAAATTCAAATTTAAAGCTAATCCTATAAAAATCAGAACAATCCCCAAGAGGAAATTTCTATTCACTTTATTGATATGCTCAATTTCCTTATCGCTTAATTCAATGAAATTCAAATTTTTGGACAGCAAAAGAGCTGTTATCAAGTAAATGATTATTCCTATTCCGCCAAGTAAAGCAATTAATAAAAAAATAATCCTCACTAATGAAGGCTCAATGTTAAAATATTCAGCTATACCGGAGCAAACTCCAAAGATTATAATATTATTATTGGAACGGGATATTTTTCTTTTATTCGACAATTTGTCCTTTGTATTAAAATTATTTTTTTGTGTAATTAAATCATTTTTAACGAATAAAAATGACGGTAATATACTGTTAAAAAAATTCGGATTTCGCTTTTGTTAATTATTTACATTAGATTTTTTTAGCTCTTTTTTAACTAAAGATTGATTTTATCATTAATCACGACCTTTTCTTAAGGGATCGCTATATGGAGGGCGTGTACCAAATTTTAATGCTTCTTTTAGTTTTACCGATAAGTCGAATGGAAGTTCGGTTTTTTGAAAATCTTTTTTTGTAACGGCAACATGAACTGTTTTAACTACTGCGGCTATTTTTTTTTCTTTATTAAAAAAATTAAAGGTAAGCTCAAATGAAGATTTTTTCAACTTGGAAACTACAACGTAAATATTAACATAATCACCAGGTAAAAATGGCATTTTAAAATCAGCTTGAGAATGAATTATTGGAAGAACAATGTTATTGTCGTTAAAATAATTATGCTTTAATTTTAGACTATCATAAAATTTTTCGTATGCAGAGTGAGCGATTTTAAATATATTAGCAAAAAAAAGAATTCCTGCCGGATCGGCATCAAAAAAATTAATTCTGTAATTTATTTCGAACATTTTTGTACTTTAAAATTGTTTTATAAAAAAATGAATCCTTTCACAAATTCATTTCATCAAAAATAAAGAATTATTAAACTTATGTCAGAAAAAATAATTATTTATTAAGAGGAAAATATGGAATATGTAATAATTGCAGCAGTAATTTTTTTGTTCTTTTTCGGAATGAGATTTTTTATGATAAGAAAATCGAAAGCAAAACTTGGTACCGAAGTTGATATTTCAAAATTTGATCTTAGGACAAGGGAAATGCTTAGAAACAATAAATCGATACTTTATTTTTATACACCTACCTGCAGGGCATGTAAAACACAAGTACCGGTTATTGATAAATTGAAAAATGATCTGAAGTCAGTCGGCAAAATTGATATCTCGCAACATTTGGAAATCGCAAGAGAATTCGGAATAATGGGTACACCGGCAACTGCCATTATGAAAAAAAATAAAATCGTTGATATTTTTGTGGGATATAGAAACGAAGCTTTCTTAAAAAGTAAATTTGAAGCTACTTAAATAAAATTCAAAGTCATTAATAAAAGTTTTTAATACATCTACTATATGATTCAAAATCAATCAAAATATTTTAAACACATATTATTTATCCTGTTTATTCTATTGGTAAGCGGAAGTTCTTTTTTAGCTCAAGAACAAAATTATAAGATTCTCAAAACATTTTATGATAACGGAAAACTTAAAACAATCGGCGAATACATTAATGGAGTACGCAACGGTTACTATAAGGAATATTATAGAAATGGCAAACTGTGGAAGAAGTGGTATTATAAAAACGGGGAAGAAGAAGGTAAATCGTATTGGTATTTTGAAAACGGCAAGTTGAGTATGGTTTGGAATTATGTTCATGGTAAACTTCAAGGTATCTCAAAATGGTATTATCAAACCGGCGAGCTTTGGGCTAATGCGAATTACAAAAATGATTTACAAGAAGGTTTTACAACTGTCTATTACAGAAACGGTAACTTGCAAGGAATTTGGCATTACAAAAACGGGAAACTAAACGGAATTTCTAAAATTTTTTTTAAGGATGGAAAACTTGAAGTTGAACGTAATTATGTAAATGATAAGCTTGAAGGCATAAATAAAGTATATTTCGATTTTGATGGCGTTGCTCTTAAAGCTCATTATAAAAACAACAAACTTGATGGGATATCATATTTGTATTACCCCGACGGTTCAATAAAAGTTATTGATACTTATATTAACGGTCAAATTGTAAAACGGGTCCGGTACAACATTGCAGGAAAATTTGACGGTGTTCAGGAAAGTTTCAGTGAATTTTATGATAACGGTACAATAAAATCTAAACTTAAATTTCATGAGGGCGTAAAAGAAGGTGTTAATAAATTTTATTATGATAATGGTTATTTAAAAGCAATATTGAATTTTAATCAAGGTAAATTAGACAGTACATGTACTTATTTTTATAATAACGGAGTTATAAAACGAATCAGCAATTATCTGTTGGGTACAAAAGAAGGAAAAGAAATATTATTTAATAAGCTGGGTGGTATTTTCGTTAAACATACCTTTCTAGACGGTTTATTAAGTGATACTGCTTATGCCTATTATTCAAACGGACATCTGAAATCTAAAAAGAATTACTTAAACGGTAAATTAGATGGGGATGCTTATTATTATTACCAAAACGGAAGTTTAATGTCCGATGAGTTTTTCCTGGAAGGAAATAAAGAAGGAGTATCAAAATGGTATTACCCAAACGGAGAAATTTCAGATTATTTTGAATATAAAGACAATTTATTAAATGGCGAATCTTTCTCTTATTATAAAAACGATGTAATTAAAAGAGAAGTAATATATAAAAACGGAGTTCTTGTCAAACAGATTTTATATAATAAAGATGGGGTTAAATTAAGCCGGTGATTAATTGTAGGCTGTAATATCAGCGCTACACAATCAACCGGTCATTTTTTGAATAAACTAATTTGTTCACAAATTTAAATTTATTTTGCACCGGCAATTAAAGCATGAGCAAGCAGTTCACCGACTTTTTCAGCACCTTGAACGTTAAAATGTATATGGTCGAAGGAAGCCAAAGGAGGATTATTAGTTACCCATTTATGCATCGAGTTTCTTCCGCCCATTGCTTCAAATAAGTCCCAAAAAGCAATATTAGTTTTTTTCACAATATCCAATTGAACTTTTAGTAATTTGAATATAGCCGGGTCGGTAACAAAGCGGCTTCCTCTCTTTACACTTTTATCGCCTACGCTGACTAATAAAAAGCTTGTGTTGGGTAGAGCTTTTTTGAAATTATTAATCACTTTTATCATTTCTCTTGCATACCACCGTGAATCCCTTCTAATCATTCCTAATGTATTCAAGCCGAATTGGAAAATCACCAATTTATAATTCAACATTTTTTTAAAAGATTTCAGTGTAGAAATTTTTATATCTTTTAGATCGACGCCGGTATTTCCCCTAATAGGGAAATTATCAACATAAATTCCGTTTCCATTTTCTAAACTAACCCCATAAAAATAAGCTTCATTCGGTTTAGAAAAGGTAATTCTGATTTTTTTTGCATTACGCGAATTTTTCATAACAACTTCTTTTATCCCGCTGCCCGATCTCAAATACGCTTTTTTACTTGCTCCGTTGTTAAATGAATAACTGACGTTTCCACTTGTTGCGTTACTGTAAAATAATCTTGCGGTTTTGAATGTTCTCATAGTACTAAATTTAGAAGTTGCAACATACTGAATCCAGCATCTACTCGCCTTCGGTACAAATACTTCTCCACTTATACCGTAAGGCAAATTATTAAAATTGCTTGTAAATAAAGCGGCTTCTTCCCAATTACCTGAAAACGAATGTGTTGTTGTTTGTCTGAATCTAATATCTTGAGATGTAATAGCCATCCAGCCTACACCTTTACCGCCAAACCTTTTTTGCAGAACATACCGCAATTCTCCCGTTACCAAATCTCCTTCAATCGCAGAATCGCCATAATGTGCTACTCTGATTTTTTTATAACTTGCTTGCCTTAATGCATTATAAAAAAATCTCATTTGCGACAAATTACCTATTATCTTCTGCTCTTTGGTTTGAACAGAAGTTCTCATACTTAAATTATCTTTTTCTAATTTTTTCCCGGTTAATGCATCCGTTAAATACTTAATTAAGTCCGGTAAAAGTTCGAGCGATGCTTTTTGGCTTTTTGTTTTTTGATTAAACTTAAAGTTAAATGATTGGTCTTTATCTTTTTTTACTTTGGTTTTAGTTGTATCGTTTTGCTGATTCATGAACTGTTTATATTCTTTCATGTAATCGTTGTATTCTTGATTAGTAGAATCTGCAGAAGTAACGCCCTTTGAATTATTTGGTTTTAATGTAGAAAGCATATCAACTTGTTTTAAACTAATTCCAAAGAATGTTAAATTTTTCGGCAAAAGAGATAAACCAACAGAGAATACCACAACTAATCCGATTAATATTAAAGATTGTTTGATAAAATTTTTACTGTTCATTTTTTAGCCTTTTAATTACAATTGCAAAAATTATTTTATTCTGAATTTTTTTAATACTTTCAATACCTCTTTTGCCCAAATTCTATAGCCTTCTGCATTAAGATGAATACCATCGGTAGTAAGCGACGTCTTAAGAAAATTTCCGGATGACATTTTTGAATTTAAATCCATAAAAACAATATTATGTTCTTTTGCATAATTTTTAAGCATCCAATTTAGCTGATTAACCATTTTATTCCTTCCATCGTTTACAACTTCAGGTTTTAATTTCGGATTATGTGTTTCGAGCCATTCCTGTCCCCACTGTTTCCCGGCAAATAATGTTGATTCTATTACCGGTATTATTCGATGTGCTTTAAGTTTTATGATTAGTGTTATATAATTACGATAAATTTCATCTACAGGCGTCCAATTATAAATATCATTTATTCCACCCATAATAAAACAAATCTTTGGATGAAGATTATATATATATTTTAATCTGCTTAAAAAACCGGGTAAAACATCACCGGTAACACCTCTGTTTACAACATCCGTTCTGTTTAAAAGTTCACCCCAATTTGCGCCGAAGGTTAACGAATTGCCAAGCATAACTATTTTCGCATGCCTCAATTTGTAAATTTTATAAAGAGATATTTGTTGTTGATAGTTAATATTCTGTTTGTATTTTAACGAATCACCCTCTGCTTTTGTGGAATGTTCTTTAGAATATAAATTTTGCATAGCAAACAATAACATCAATAAAACAATTAAATAACTTTTAATTTTAATCATTTATTATGCACTTTCATTTAGTTTTAAAAATTGAATTAATATTCAATTTAAGTATAAAATATCAAATTTACATTTTAAAATGTAAAAAAAAGAATATAAATTTGGCAGCTCAAACAGCTTTTGATAACAATTTTAATTTAGATTACAAACAATTTCTAATTAATTCAGTAAATCCGATATTCGTTTTAAACAGAGATAGAAAAATTATTTTCTTTAATAAAAGTGCCGGCAGGCATTTTTATAAAATTGAAAAAAATAAAAATTACACTAATCTAATTCACAGCCCGGAACAAATAGCTGAAAAATCCAATCAGCTTAAAACCGAATTTTTAGCACAAATGTCTCATGAAATACGATCTCCCATAAATGTGATTCTTAGCTTTACCTCGCTATTAAAAGAAGAGTTTGCAGACAAAATGAATAACTTTTTAGAAGATAGTTTTGCAAGTATAGATATTGGCGGTAGAAGAATTATTAGAACTATAGATATAATTCTAAATATGCCGGAACTCCAAACAGGTACATTTGAAACTATTTTAATAATAACATTTTTTTTGTTGTAGAATTCAAACCTACACTTAGCGATAATAATAAACTCCGCTTGGCAATTCTTTTCCAGTAAATAATCCACCTTCTTAGAAGGTGGCTTTGGTTTGCCCCCATAGGCAT
>CAZXJG010000170.1:0-2248 GCA_964640985.1 uncultured Melioribacteraceae bacterium
GGATTTCTTCTTTAGAATTGGAAAGTATGATAAGTCAATGTGAAGAAGTTGCCGATGTTGCAGTTATTGGAGTTCCCGATGAGAAATGGGGTGAAAGACCGGTTGCTTATATTGTTCCGAAACCGGAATGGAAAGACAAAATAATAGTTGATCAATGTTCCGAGAAACTGATGGCACATGTTAAAACAGGTAATATCGAAAAATGGGCAATACCGGATAAATTTATTATTGTTGAACAAATACCTAAAACCAGTGTCGGGAAAATTGATAAAAAAGTTTTACGAGCTCAATATAAAAAAGAACATAATTTAGAATAAAAATATTGCTTCTACGTCTTAGGTTTCGCCTTAGACGGAGAAGCAATTGGAGATTCCCGAAATCTCGGAAATCAAGAGAATTCTGTACCCTGGTGAATTTTGTAATTAAGATTTCGGGAATCTTTTACTTTACTGCGATTGTTCGCACAATAACATCTCCCCCTTTAATCTATATCGGCAATTGCTCCGCTTAGGTTTAATTAAAATGACCTGATACTTAATTCATATTTTTTTAATAGTTCGATACCATTGACTCGATTGTTCCAGCAGTTTATTCATTCTGTTTACTAAGTTATGAGGATCTTCGAGTGAACCGTCAGTTAAAAGTGCCGATTCAAATAATTGTTCAGTTACATTTTTAATATATTCATCGTTAGAATCAAATTTAAAAACCTCCAACAAATTCCTTATTAGTTTATTATCTCTATTAATTTCAAGTATCTTTTTCTGCACCGCCATATCTTTATTTGTAAAACGCAATATTTTCTGCATTGAGGCAGACATACCGTCATCGGGACTAACCAAACACGAAGCGCTTCCGCTTAACCGTTTCGATTCTTTAACATCAGCAACACGGTCGCCTAATATTTTTTTCATTTTTGCAAGTAAGCTGCTAAAATGTTTTTCATCCTCTTTGGTAAGCGGTTCAAATTCGGATTCGTCTTTTTCCACATTATCAAGTTTATCTATTTTACTAAGCTCCACTGTATCGGATGATTTAAATTCATAATCCTTATATTTTCTAATGGAACTAACAATAAACTCGTCTACCGGATCATAAAGATAAAGTACTTCGAGCCCTTTCTTCTTGAATATTTCCAAATGCGGGTCTTGTTCAATTGCTTCACGACTGCTGCCGCTTAAATAATAAATTTCTTTTTGCCCCTTTTTGAATCGAGAAACATAATCAGCTAATGAAGTTAACTCGTCTTTATTTTTATTGTATGAAGAATTAAAACGGACTAATTCCAAATATTTTTCAAGATTGGCAAAATCGCCGTAACCCAATTTAAATACCTTACCATGCTCATTCCAAAATTCAGAATATTCTTTTGGATTGTTTTTTGCCTTATCCATTAAATGAGAGAGTACATAATTAGTTACCGTATTGGAAATTTTTGTAAAGATATTATTTTCTTGAAGAGTTTCGCGGGAAATATTTAACGGTAAATCTTCAGAATCTACAACCCCTTTTACAAAACTTAAATATTCAGGTAATAAATCTTTATTCTTGTGTTGAATTAGAACCCGGCGTACGTACAAATCAAGTCCGTAATTTTCTTTATCTATCCAAAAAAAATCAAAACTTTTTTTAGGTATAAAAAGCAGAACATGAAATTGAATTGGCGCATCAACTGATTTATGAATAATATCCATCGGCTCATTACTATCATACGTCAAAAATTTATAGAATTCAACATATTTTTCTTTTTTAATAGAACTTTTAGGCTCACGCCAAATAGCCGAAACGGTATTTATTTTTTCCTCCCCCAAATAGATAGGATAAGATATAAAATTAGAGTGCGACTTAATTATGTTTTCCAATCTATATTTTTCCGCAAATTCTTTTGCGTCGTCTTTTAAATAAACTTCAATTGTTGTTCCGCGTTTTTTGTCTTCGGTTAAATCCGATACTTCAAAACTACCCGAGCCATCCGATTCCCATTTTACGGCTTTTTCATTGGGATTAAAAGATTTCGTTTTAATAACTACTTTTTTTGCTACCATAAATACGGAATAAAATCCGACACCAAATTTCCCGATTATATTATTAACCTCATTTTTATTTTCACTTAATTTTTTTAAGAATTCAGCCGAATCGGATTTTGCGATAGTACCGATATTTTTAATTATTTCTCTTTTTTTCATTCCTATTCCGGTATCCGAAACAGTTATTAAATTTTTATTTTTATCGAAGTCAATTCTTATTT
>CAZXJG010000170.1:2258-6734 GCA_964640985.1 uncultured Melioribacteraceae bacterium
GGCAGTTTATTATCCGCAATTTCAGAACCTTTATTGGATTCAAATCTTAATTTATCAAGTGCATCCGAAGCATTTGAAATAAGTTCTCTTAAAAATATTTCACGACTTGTATAAAGTGAGTGTACAAGAATATTTAATAATTGCTTTGTTTCAGTTTTAAATTTGTACAATTTTTTCTCTGTTTGTTCATTATTCATTCTTTCCTCCACCAATTTTACCAAATTTAATTAAACAAATTTATCTAAAATTAAACAAAAAATTATGTGTAATTAATTAACTCTTAAATCTTTGTTTTTTTCCGTAAAGAAAACGGAACAGTTTACAAGAAAATTAATTAAAATATAATTTTGCAAAGCATATCAAAAAAGTAAAAAGTAGAAATATTTATTTTATCTTCCAATTCCATTGCTTTTTATCAAATAATTAGATTTTCAAATTCAAATTTCACAGTTTTTTTTAGTTTAAAGCATAGAGCTTGAAGTCCGAAGCACGAAGCTCGAAGTCCACACCTGCCTTTCATCTTCCGACTTCCGTCTTCCATCTTCCGTCTTCTGACTTCTATCTCCCATCTTGCGGCTTGCTGCGATAGAAATTAGCATATCTTTTAATTATTCGTTGAATAATCTTAGACGTAGACTGCTGATTAACAAACTTAATCCTTTTAACCTCGCCACCGTTAGCAATAACATCATCTGCTCCCACAATATTTTCAATACTCCAATCTTCACCTTTAACTAAAACATCGGGCAATAATTCATTTATAATTTCTGCCGGAGTATTTTCATCAAAAATGGTTACAATATCTACCGCCCTTAAATTGGATAGAATATAGGCGCGTTCTTCTTCATTTAGTATCGGTCTTTTATCGCCCTTAATTTTTCGAACGGATTCATCGGAATTAACTGCAACAATAAGAATATCTGCCGATTCTTTAGCTTTGTTTAAATAATCGATATGTCCCGAATGGATAATATCGAAACAGCCGTTAGTAAAAGCAACTTTTTTATTCTCTTTTTTTAATTGCTTTCTCAACTCAACAATTTCTTTTCTGTTTAAAATTCTATTCATAACTTTAATTCAACCTCAACAGCGTTAAACAATTTATCTATTTCGATTGGTACAATTCCAACGTCTTCGCAAACCAAACCGCCTGCATAATTAGCCAAGTATGCAGCTTCAAAAATATTTGCACCTGCACATAATGCCAAAGTAATAGTTGAAATTACTGTATCGCCCGCACCGGAAACATCGGCTACTTTTCTTGCTTTTGTCGGAAATTTTTTTGGCACTTTACCTTTCTGAAAAAGTATAATGCCATCTTCGCCAAGAGTTAAAAGAACAAATTTCGTATTTAATTGATCAAGCAATTTTTCACCGGCAAATAATATATCTTTTTTCGTTGCAATACGAATTCCGAAGGCATCTTCGACCTCTTTTTTGTTTGGTTTGAATAGAGTAACGTTTTTAAAATTGAAAAAATTATTAAACTTTGGATCTACCGTAATTACTTTATTTTCAGTTTTGGCAAGTTCAATAATTTCATAAATTAACCGTTTGGTAAGAACACCTTTATTATAATCTTGAAGTATAATCGCATCAATTTCAGAAAGATTTTTTACTAAATATCCCAAAATTTTATTTTCAACAATTTCAGTAATATCATGCTTACTTTCCTTATCAATTCTAACAACATGCTGGCTATCGGCTATTACTCTGGTTTTGGTAGTTGTCGGACGCGTTTTATCTATTATAATTCCGTCGGATAATATCCCCGCCTTTGTCATTAAGCTTTTAAATTTTACCCCGTCATTATCGCTGCCGATAATGCCGACCGGCAAAGGCTTTCCATTTAACTTTAAAATATTTAAAGCTACATTTGCAGCACCGCCGAATCTGTAAAATTCATTTTCTATTTCTACAACAGGCACAGGAGCTTCGGGTGAAATCCTTTTAACATCACCCTTGAAATAACAATCCAACATCATATCCCCTATTACGGCAATCTTTTTGCCTGCAAAATTATTTTTAATTGTTGTTAATCGTTCTTTCGAAATATCCAACATTTTTACCTCTTTAATTTTTTACTAAATGGAGTTGAAAATTTATTTAACAAATCGATTCGTACAACTCCATTATTGCCGCCGAGCCAAACATATTTACCGTCAAAAAATATTTTATAAACTGTGCTTGGAATAACTTTGTTTTGCAGCATTGTTATCTGAAAATTTGTACGATTTATTACGGCAACACCCCTTCCATATTTTTCTTTGTATTTTTCACCGAACTGATAAAGCGAAACCCAAATATATTTACCGATTAAAGCAAGAGAATAAATTCCATTGCCTGCTAATCCTTGATTCGTTCCGTATCTAATCCATTGATTTTTTCTGTTAAATCTATATAAACCGCCTAAATTAAAATCAGGATTTAATTTTGTGATAAATTCATCCGTTCCAATCCACAAATAATTTCTATCGAAAAGTATGGCAGAAATAGAAACCATTTCACCCTGTCCGAGAAAATAATTATAACTGTTATCGTAAAAAGTAATTGCGCTTCTGTTATTGAAATGTTTCGATTTATCATATCGCTGCAATCCGCCTTCGGTACCGAACCAGACTAAACTATCGCCGTCAATTGCGATAGTTGTTATCGTGTTCGTTTTTTCATTTCCTTTTCTGGTCAAATTAAAATCATAGAATCTGTGTTTTCTAATATCATATTTAGTTAAATACATAAACCGTCCAATCCAAACTGCGTCTTCATATTTATCATATTTTATTGAACGTATCCAATTACTTAACTGTCCCCCTTTTGCAAATTTTCTTTGATACCATCTATTTGTTCTTTTATCATAGGTATATAAGCCATCAACAGAACCTGCCCAAACAAAATTTTTATTTGCAGTGATGCAATAAAAATAATTTTGTGTAATATTGCCTCGTGATGTTGAAAAAGCACGCCATTTTTTCTTTTTCAGATTATACTGATATATTCCGCTACCTTCGGTAGCAAACCAAATGTTTTCACCGTCAGAAGAAATATCAAGTACTTTAGCCCCGCTCAAATAAATTTTAGATTTTACCTTTTGCCCTGCATTAAGTAAAACGGCGGTAGATAAAAACAATATTATTATAATAATTTTTTTTACCACGTTTTCTCTCTTAAAATAACTTTTGAGAATTTAGAAAACATACTGTTTAATCGGTCAATTACATTAGTTTCATCAAAAAGCCAATTGAAAAATATTTTCAATATCTTTTTTATTTAACTTTTTAAGTTTTCCAACCGGTGTTTTAATAGATGCATTATCGGTTAATTTTTTAATATCATCTTTTCCGATACCGGCATCCCTCAATGAAACCGGAGCACCGATTTCACTAAAAAATTTCTTTATTAACTCTATTCCTCTATTTGCTTTTTCGTCGTCGGATACATTTACAACACCAAATATTTTTTCGGCAAACCTTGCAAATTTCCGAATATCATTTTGATAAACATATTTCATCCATGCAGGCAAAACAATAGATAACCCCGCCCCGTGGGCAATATCGGTAAATACGCTTAACGAATGCTCCAAAGTATGCGACGACCAATCGCCTCCACTGCTGCCAACCCCGATTAATCCGTTTAACGCCAAAGTTGCACACCAAGCCAATTGTGAACGCGATTCGTAATTACTTGGCTGATTAATTAATATTTTTACATGTTTTATTATGGTTCTTATTATACCTTCGGATATCTCATTTTGTATATCGGTATTAACCGTTCCATCAAAGTAAAGTTCCAAAACATGTGAAATGGCATCTATAGCGCCGTTTACCGTTTGGCTAACAGGAAGTGTAAATTGAACCGTGGGATCAATTATAGATACTTTCGGATAAAAATCCAATGAACCGGCGAACGCCCATTTTTTATTTTCATTTTCTTTTGTAATTACAGCGTAAGGATTCATTTCGGAACCGGTTGCGGATATAGTTAAAACGGTAAATACCGGTATCCCTTTTTTTGCCGAAGCTTTCCCTTCGAAAAAATCCCAAACATCACCGTCATAATTTACGCCTGCTGAAACCGTTTTGGCTGTATCTATAACGCTTCCGCCGCCGGCAGCTATTACCCCTGTAACTTTTTCCTTTTTGCAAATGGAAATTGCTTCTTCTACTTTAGAGAGAACCGGATTAGGCTTTACTCCCCCTAATTCTACCCATGTGATATTTGCATTTTTCAGAGAAGATGTAATTATGTTATAAACACCGTTATTAAAAATTGAAGATTTACCGTAAAGTAACAGAACTTTTCCCAATCCGTAATTTTGAATTTCTTCTCCGATTTTTTCAATTGTATTTTTCCCAAAGATAATTTTCGTTGGATTATTAAAAACAAAATTGTTCATATTTCTACCTTTCTATATAAAATCAATTTTAAATATTAAAGATATAATGAATTCATTAAAATATCATTCGTGTTTATAGATTT
>CAZXJG010000171.1:0-6724 GCA_964640985.1 uncultured Melioribacteraceae bacterium
AATACCCACACACCCATAAGTTTTTTTCCCTGTCGATAAATATTTTATGAGCACCGGGCGATAATAGTCCGTTTCGGTTACCCAATTTAGTAATTTTATTTTTTTGAGGATCATAAAGAAACATTTTATAATAATTACCGAAAATAAGTCTGCCGTAATAATTTGCTGTAATAACAAACGGGGCATATCCGGGGTTGTGTTTTAAAAAGAAAGAATTATTTTTTATAGTTAATTTGTTGTTTTTATAAAGACCGATATAATTTTTACCCAATATCCATAGGGCAAAGGAATTTTTACCGGTTTTTTGAAAGTCAAAGTTGAAAATTTGTTTTTTGCTTAAAAGAATATTTTTATTTAGAGGGTTAAAGTAATCCAGATTGCTGACTATATAAAACCCTTTTTGTGTTGCTACATATAGTTTGTTGTTATATTGTTTACTTGCAAGGATATAAGAACCGAGATAATTAAAATTATTAAATCTTTTATGCCATGTGTCGTTTTTATAATAAAATATTCCGAGATTATTTGTTGTTACAACAGGGATAACTTTATTTTTTGAGTATAAAAGTTGGAAGCCGATAATTCTTGTTGTGTGACGTTTAAAGATATTAATTTTTATTAATGACCAGTTTTTGCCGTCATATTTTACAATTATTGGTTTTTCAATTGATGTGACTGCCCATATATTTCCAAATTTATCAGCGAGAATTTCCTTAAAATTATTTGTTCCCAGCAAATTATTAAAATTGAAATATTTCCAATTTAATCCGTCATATCTTGTAATTCCGTTACGAGTAGCAAACCACATTCGTCCGATTGTATCTTGTGTAACAGAGTTAACCCAAGAACTGGAAAGACCATTTTCAACGGTATAATTTTTTATCGAATATGTCTGTGCATACTGAGGGAAGAAATTGGATAAATATAAGAGGGATAATATTATTTTAAATAAGTATTTTATAACAGTCTCTCTTAGTTATAATAATGTGTTTACATAAAAAATGTAAGAATTACTCTGACAAAATAAAGATTAATATATTTATATACACGAAAGAAATTGATAAAAAGAAGTTGAATTTATTTAAAAGGAACCTTTGTGTGAAAGATGGAGAAAAACACGGCACGGCAGGCCGAAAAAAAGGCACAAACATTTACATATTCCGGGAATCTAAAAAACATAATTGTATTGGTATTGAAAAAAATTTGTAAAATATTCGTGTGAATTTGTGTAATTCGTGTCTTATTTTTTGCCACGAATGCACGAATAAAAAAATGAAGACTTTGTTGTTATTACTATAAGCCCTTTAAATAACCTCCCCGCATTATGTTGTAAATTATACAAATGTTCTTTTACAAAACGATCCCTTTTGGTATAAATATTTCTAATAAATTAACGGAAGATATCTTGTCAAAATCTGAAAGAGGCGAAGAACTTCACGAAGTTTCAGACACAAAACAATTATTTAAGGAACTTAATAATTGAAACTAATTTATACTTCACAATTCAAAAAGGATTTTAAGAAAATTAAAAAGCAACAAAAGAGAAATAATTCCTTATCCTTCTGTAGATAAAAAATCCTATTGGTTCTCGTCGTATTGTAAATATTAAATCCGGCAGAATTTTGTCCAATTACAAAAGTCGGTAATAGTTTTAACAAATTGCCGGTATTACGGTATATCAACAACAACCATTAAAATTGGAAGTAAATATTCGGCTGCAGACCTGCAAATTTAAATTGGACAACAAACCAAATCATTGCAGTAAGTAATAATGCTTGAACAACTATCGGCATCTTTACAATTAAATCTTCAGTTTTTTGTTCAACAGCTTCAGGCAAAAAATGAAGAATAAATCCGGCAGCCATCAAAACAATTATTATCGGATTACCTTTAACATATTGAAGAAAAACTTCTCCATGGAAAAAGCTGAAAATTTGGGTAATAATTTCCCACCCGCTTTTAACTGAAATTGCACGGAAGAAAACAAATGCAAAAACAACAAGATGAAACGTGAAAACGACTTGAATAAATTTATGCAGTTTCGAATTGCTAAGTTTAAGTTTTTTCCAAATTGATTGTCTATACTTTTTAGTAAAAAGTGAAATCACAATATAAGAGCCGTGTAAAAATCCGAATAAAACAAATGTCCAAGCCGCCCCGTGCCAAAATCCGATTACAAGAAAAGTTACAAACAACGCTATTGCAGTACTGTAAATACGTAAATTCCTTAACTTCATTTGCAGAGGGGCGAACAAATAATCTAACATCCAGGTAGAAAGAGTAATATGCCATCTCCTCCAAAAATCCGCTATGCTTTTTGCTTTAAATGGTGAATTAAAATTATCTGTAATACTAAAACCAAGTAAAAGTGCTAACCCAATTGCCATATCCGTATAACCCGAAAAGTCGTAATATAATTGTAAAGTATAACCATAAGAGGCTAATAAATTTTCAACACCGGTATATCTAAGCGGATTTCCAAATACTCTATTAACAAGATTAAGTCCGATAAAATCGGCAATAACAATCTTTTTGAACAACCCCGCCATAATTAGGTATGCGGCACGCCCTATATTATCTTTAGAAAGATTTATCTCGCCTTGAATTTGGGGGAGCATCTTCGAAGCTCGATCAATTGGTCCAATAAGTAAATCTGCGAAGAAAAACATAAACATCGCAAAATCCCTAAAACTCTTCACAGGTTGAAATGTCCCGATATAAATATCTATAACATAGCTTAATCCTTTAAATGTATAGAACGATATACCGATTGGAAGAAATATATCGAGAAACTTTATATTACCCGAATGAATATCGTTTATGATCTGAATGAAAAAATTTGTGTACTTAAAATAGCCTAACAGACCTAAGTTTAAAACAAGAGTGGCAATAAATAAAAATTTTCTTTTCCTTGATCCTTCTTTTAATTGATAAATTAACTGTCCGGAATAAAAATTAATAATGGTCATCACAATCAAAATAAGGAAATAACTTCCGACAGCTTTATAATAAAAGAAAAGTGAGAACACAATTATAGTTAGTATTCTCATATTCTTTTTATTGGCGAAAATTCTGTAAAAGACGAGGAGTGCAAAAAAGAAAAACAAAAAGAAACTCGTATTGAAAATCAAAGGACTGCCTTTGTGGTAAACAGATAATTCTAAAAGTTTACTGAAGTCAATATTGATCATTAAGCCCCCTGTGTAAATGAGTACATCGGTTTAATTGAGTTTTGAACGAAGTTGGTTAACCATTTTTTTATCGATAAAAATTGTTCAAGATGATTTTTCTAATTTTGAATTAACTAATTTCTGGAGATCGCCGATATTTTTGCATCTCAAAACTTCAAGTCCTTTAAACCTAATATTAAAATTTTTTTCAATTGCTAAAATTATATTAATATGACTTAAAGAATCCCAACCCGGCACTTGGTCGGCTCTGGTATCGTCGGTTATATCGAAATCATCCAGTTCCAATTCATCTAAAATTACTTTTTTAAATTTTTTATCAATCATATTAACTCCAATTAATTTCTTCTTTTTTATTAATTATTCTTTCTCTGTTTGCTTTTCTGCTAGGTTTACCTGCAGAGCTTTTTATGAGCCATCGTGGAGGAACAAGATATATTTTTTTTATGTTTATATCATCTGTCATTGCTGCTTGCCTTATCCTTAATTTCAGTTCTTTTTGAGATTTTTCATCCTTAATTTTTGTTTCGGCAACAACACTTATCCCTTCACTGCCAAGTTCTTCATCATATTCGCCGAAGGCAATTACTCTTCCCGGTATAACGCCGTCTACTTGGTTTAGAATATCTTCAATATCTTCGGGATAAATATTATTTCCCCCAACAATAATAATATCTTTTTTTCTTCCTATCACATAATAATTGCCTTTGTAGCAAAATCCGTAATCTCCGCTATAATACCAATTGTCTTTTAATACGGCCTCTGTTTTTTCGGGATAATTGCGATAACCATCAAAGAGAGAGATAGAGCTGATAACGATTTCTCCGACTAATCCGTCAGAAAGTTCATTACCGTTATCGTCTATTATTCGTATTTTACAGCCGTTTATTGTTTTTCCCGAAGACACACAAACTCTTGCACTCTCTTTATTTCCGGTAAGCTCAACTATGCCTTGAGAAAGTTTTTGTCTATTGACATAGAGGACTTCAACTTCTTGATTAGGCGGAGTTTGCGTAACGGCAAATGTTGTTTCCGCCATTGCATAACAAGTTGAAAGAACAGTTGCTTTTAATCCGTATGACTTAAATCTATTATAAAAACGCTGATGGCTTTTATTCCTAATCGGCTCACTGCAATTAATTATCATTCTTAAACTTTCAAGCGATATTCCCTCTAAATCATCATCGTGAACTTTGTCGGCTAAAATATTATAAGCAAAATTAGGAAGCCAAGTAAGTGTGCCCTTTTCTTTGGAAATTACTTCAAGTAGTAAGGAGGGTACCATTATCCATTCAAAAGGATCTATTTGAATAGTTGGAATTCCAAAAGCAAGAGGCAAATGAAACGCGGCAATTAGGCCCATATCGTGATATAAAGGCAGCCAGCTTACAATTTTATCTTTTTCGGTTAATTTAATTGCCTCTGCATAATTAGCAACATGATCCAATACCGCTCTGTGCGACAGAAGTACAGGTTTTTGAAGCCCTGTTGTGCCTGAAGAATGTTGTAATAAAACCGGATCGTCGCTTTTTATTCCTGCTCGAATTTTATTAATCAGCATACGTTCTTTACTATTAAACTTTAAATTTTTATTCCATTCCAAAGGGAAAAACATTCCTTTTATAGTACTTTGTTCTTCGGTAATTAAAGGCTCAATTACAGGAGCCAACTCACTTTCAGTTAATATCCAATCTAAACCCGATCTTTTCGACATACCTTCAATACCTTGCCGAAATTTATCAGGGTGCAATCTTGGATTAGGATAAGCCAAAACAGCCGGAATAGCACCAATACTTGAAATGCCCAAATAAATTGGATAAAAGTATTTATTGTGTCTAATGATGGTTGCACAGACATCTCCGCTTTTTACCCCTTTTCTTCTTAACCCAACGGCAAAACTTTCCGCAGATTTTACTATATTTGAAAACGACCAGCGGAAAGGCTCTTCGCCTGCCACCCAATGTACAACAGCATCTCTATTGGGATAACGTTTTGCATTTTCACACCAATGTTCCCATTCTATCTTCCTTAACCTTGAGTTTGGCATTTACTCCCCTCTGATTTTTGAATAAGCACAAATTTATATCGGTTTTGTTCTGTTTCTTGTTCTATAAAATAAATTGTAAAGATCCGTTTAAGAAAATTTTAATTTGGTATCATTTTTTTAACGATAAATATAAAGATATTAATATTTCAAATTATTACAAAAAATTTTTCTGAAAGAGTGTATCCGATATTGTTATATGAGTGATAAATTATTTAATCATCAACATTAATAGAAAAATTCAATCTATCCAAAAAAATTAATCAAAAATTTTAGTAATGGTGTATCAAAATATCAGTTGAATAAAAGAAATAATTAGATTCAGACATAATAATAATAAGAAATAAGTTAAGAGCGTAAATAAACTCAATAGAAAATATAGGATTAAATTAATATTTAAACATCAAGGATAACGTGTAAATTAAAACTATTAAAACTAAAGTATTTCTTATTAAAATATTTTTTTTTAACTTTACACCTTTAATTTTAAGGAGTTGATAATGGCTAAACAACATTCATTTGCAGATAAAGCAAAAGGCAAACATAAATCTTCAGTTATAAATGTTAAAGTAGTTAAGACTGTTCGTACAAAATCGGGAAATTATAAATTTCAAGAAAGATTTGTTAAGCTTGATGATATAAACAAAATTACAACTATTCAATAACACCCGAATATAGTTTTACAGCTAATTTTAAACACTTTTTCAGAATCCCCGGCAAACCGTTTTTTGTGGATAACAACAAAATAATTACCGAATAAACTTTTAATAAAAAGACGACTTAATTATACCGCTAATCTTATCTATTCAACTATAACCTATTGATTTAATTTCTTTTATACTCATCAAAAAAGGTAGAGTTATAAAATAAAATACTTATAAAACAGTAATAACAAACAACAAATAATTTAAATTTGTAATAAATAATTTGATTATATAAGATATTTTTATTAAAATTAAAGCTGTCTTTAAATTAAATTAATATTTTAATTATTGATTATATAATATAAAATAGACTGAAAATAAATATTAAGTTCTTGACAAATAATTATCAAAAGTTTATCTTTCAAGTCTCGATTTTATAAAGTTCTTTAACAGAGTGAGTGACTAAAGTTAATACTTTAGAGTTTCAACAAGACGATTACACACAGTTTTAAACTTACAACGGAGAGTTCGATCCTGGCTCAGGACGAACGCTGGCGGCGTGCTTAACACATGCAAGTCAAGGAGAAAGTTGTTTTCGAATAACAAGTAAACTGGCGCACGGGTGAGTAATATATAAGTAACCTACCCTTGGGTTTGGGATAACTCCGAGAAATCGGGGCTAATACCAAATAATGCAGCGGCATCGCATGGTGATGTTGTTAAAGTCATTTATGACGCCTAAGAATGGGCTTGTATCTGATTAGTTTGTTGGTAGGGTAACGGCTTACCAAAACTACGATCAGTAGCTGGTCTGAGAGGATGATCAGCCACACTGGAACTGAGACACG
>CAZXJG010000172.1:0-6647 GCA_964640985.1 uncultured Melioribacteraceae bacterium
TACAAATTGGATGCGGGTAATTTCAGAAGCACTAAAAAAATGATTGTTTTAAAATAGCACCGGAAAAGCATGGAACGGCACATACCCTTAGGACATTTTTACAACTTCCTGTCTACCAGAAAACAGGAATGAACGTATTCGGAGATTTCTCTTCCGATAAAAAAACATCGGGAGCCGCCACAGGCATTCCCTTGGAAGAAATAACAAATTAGTTAAATATTTAATTTTGCAGAAGCTTTAGTTACAATATAAGAACTATACATGAGCTTTTATGACATTTTTGTTGAATAAATAATCATGAAATATTTTAACTAATAAAATAAAAATAATTTTTTATATTTAAATAAATTAAATTCACAAAATAATTTGTAACAAAAAGTCAATAACGTAAAAGAATGTTATCAAGATAAAAGTTTCCTGATAGCCTTCTAAAATTCGGGAGGAATGATAATGACTAAGTATGTTAAGAGTTATACCAGCGGTACAAGCGACAAACCTTTACTTGGACTTACAATTGGCGATATGTTCGACCAAATTGTAGAAAAATACCCTGATAATGAAGCGCTTGTTGTGCGTCACCAGAATCTGCGCTATACTTACCGTGAATTGCAGGCGCAAGTCAACCAATGTGCTCGAGGTCTAATAGCAACCGGCTTAAAAAAGGGTGATCGAATTGGTATCTGGTCTCCCAACAATTCCGAATGGGTCATTATTCAGTTTGCGACCAGTAAGATGGGAGCTATCTTAGTCAATATCAATCCGGCTAACCGGGTTCATGAATTGGAATATGCGTTAAAACAATCCGGATGTACTGCCATAGTTATTGCACCTGAATTCAAAACATCGAACTATACCCGAATGATGTATGAACTGGTTCCGGAGCTTAGTAGTTCCGAACCCGGGCAACTTCAGTCGGAAAAATTACCAGATCTTAAAACGGTGATCCGCCTTGGTGATGAATCGAAAGCGGGTATGTGGAATTGGAACGATCTTATGAATATGGCAGAGCAGGTCAGCGAGGAGGAACTTGCCGAATATCAAAGCCGACTTGAGTTCGATGACCCTATCAACATTCAATATACAAGCGGGACTACCGGATTTCCCAAGGGGGCTACTCTTAGTCATCATAACATTCTCAATAACGGTTATTTTATCGGCGAAATCATGAAATTTACCGAGAAAGACCGATTAATTATTCCGGTGCCGCTTTATCACTGTTTCGGCATGGTGTTGGGTAACTTGGCTTGTATTACCCACGGAGCAGCTATGCTATTCCCTAGCGCCGGTTTTGAAGCAGGTACTGTTTTGGCGATGATTGAAGAAGAGAAAGCAACGGCTGTGCATGGCGTTCCGACAATGTTTATTGCTGAATTGGAACATCCTGATTTCAATAATTATAATTTGACCAGCTTGAGAACGGGGCTTATGGCGGGTTCTCCATGTCCGGTTGAGGTTATGAAAAAAGTTAATACATTAATGCATATGAATGAAGTGGAAATTGCATACGGGATGACCGAAACCAGTCCGGTAAGTTTTCAAACTCGTGCGGATGCCCCCCTTAAAAAACGGGTTAGCACCGTTGGGCAGATTCACCCGCATGTGGAGGTAAAGATTATCGACCCTTTAACTGATCAGGTAGTGCCGGTTAATGAGACCGGCGAATTATGTACACGCGGATATTCTGTTATGCTGGGTTATTGGAACGATGAGGAAAAGACCCGTGATTCGATAGATGCGGCAGGTTGGATGCATACCGGCGATCTCGCTGTAATGGATGAAGATGGTTACGTAAATATTGTTGGACGGATTAAAGATATGGTTATTCATGGTGGGGAAAATGTTTATCCGCGTGAAATTGAGGAGTTCCTTTATACCAATCCCAAAATTAGTGATGTACAGGTTATTGGAGTTCCGGACAGAAAGTACGGTGAAGAAATTATGGCATGGGTTAAGCTAAAAGAAGGTGAGAATGCCACGAGTGAGGAACTGCGTGAATTCTGCCGCGATAAAATTGCTCACTTCAAAATACCGCGATATTTTAAATTTGTAGATTCCTTTCCAATGACCGTAACCGGTAAAATCCGGAAATATGTTATGCGTGAGCAAAGCATCAAGGAACTTGGTTTAGAATCGGACGCGGAGGATCAAACAGCATGATATAAAACAGTTTGACCGGATGAGGCAAAAAATAGCTTGTCAGGTTGGAATTGCCTTGGTGCAGGGTAATGCTAATAGGCCATAAATTTTAGAATATTTTTTTATTAAAAAATAAAATAAATTCCGGTGTGAAATCTTAAAGTAGGAAGAATGTTATTAAGACAAAACATTTTTGCCGACGCTCCAAAAATTTAGGGTTTTCGTCGGGTTAAGTGATAGTTAGGCTTCTATGAAATATAAATACATTTTGCTTATTTTATTTTTAATAATTATCAGTTTTAATGTGGTAATTTCTCAAACAAACAATAATCATGTTAACGATAATTCTACCCGTTTATCAAGATTTCGCTTATCCTTTGGCTATGTCTCTTTATTATTGGAAGATAATAATTCGGAATTTAGACATTTGTTTTTTAATCTTAGTTTTAGGTCAAGTGGATTTGATAAAACTTCACCTTCATTTAAAATTAAATTTGCATTTGAACCTGGTATAAATGGATTAGTTATTGCCCAAAAGAAGTTTAATAATGAATCAAACTTTTATTTATATTTTGTCCCTTATGCAAAATTTGGTCCTGAGATCAAATTAAGCAAAAATTTATTTTTCGGTAGTAGTTTAGGTATAGTTTTAGCATTCTATGAAAGTTCATTTTTCCCATTACCATTTTTTGGATTGAATGGATATTATTTATTTGAATTAAATAAAAAATTTTCTATCGAAATTGAAAGCGGTTTCCATACAACCTTTTCGCCAAATAAATTACCTTATTTAGTTTATTTTACAATTGGTTTATCACTAATTTAAAATGTAAAAAAGCCTAACATTATTTGATAGTGAGTAATAAGATATTACATATAACTATTTCAATTATAAGAAATCATTTCAGATTATTAAAAAACTGGTTACTATTTGAGAATAATAAAATTGTATTACTTTTTTTATTGGTTTTTGCTTTTTTAGTTATTCCCCCTTTTAGTGTTTATTTTAATGACCAATCAAGCATTAAGTCTCAAATAATCAGCATTTTGCTCACACTGATTATTCCGGTTTTTGCAGCAAAAAAATATCTAATTTTCGCATCAAAAGAAGACAGTATGCTTCTTGTTTTATTTAACAAAAGGGATGTATTCATTACTAAACAGTGGCTGACATTGTTCTTTACTTTATTTATTTTCTTTCTGTTATTATCATTTGGGATTATACCTCATATATGGAATATTCCGGTTTTGTTATTAATAACATCCGAAATATCATTATTTGTATTATTCAGTTGGTTTTTGCCTTATTTTACACTAAGAATTCATTTCAGATTAAATGTTTTAAAAAGCAATCGTTTTTGGAATTTCCAAATATCAAATGTAAATATATTACCAGTGCGAGGTATTATCCTACGTGAGTTTCTCAGCCTTTGGAGAGAAAACAAAAAATATATTATTAGAACTCTATTTAATACAGTTCTAATTAACTTAATTTTAATCCTTTTTATAATAAACAATGGAAAAGAAAATTTTTTTGTCTGGGCATTGTTAATACAAAATTTCATATTCCTGACTTTTGTAATAAATTATCCGACTTTTAACAATGCAGAGCTGATGGATTCAATGCCCTGCAAAGCATTTTATATTTTAAAAGGGGAGTTTGTTTTCTGGCTTATCATTTTTCTGATTTATTTTATTTTTGTTATTTCAGCTTATAGCATCGTTTTATCAAAAATTTCAATTCTCCCAATAGTAATTCCATTTTTGTTATTTCTGATTTTACTTGGATATGTATTATTAGTAAGACTTGCTTATGTGGAAAATAAGTTTATAAGAACTTTAATTTATATTTTTATGTTTATTCCTATTACAATACCCTTTTTTATTTACAGCAGTTATCGAGAACTAAAATGTTAGAAATTAAAAACCTTAGCAAATCATACAAAAAATTAAAAGTATTGGAAAATATTAATATTGAAGTTCCACATGGAATATTACTGGGTATAATCGGCCCCAACGGTGCAGGGAAAACAACATTACTCAATTTAATAATGTCAAATTTAGATTTTAGTGGCGAGATATTAATAGATAAACTACCCAACAATGAGTATATTGAAAAATATCGGGATAATATCTTGTATCTTCCTGATAGAGTATTTGTATATGGTTTTTTAACCGGAATAGAATTTATCAAATTTATTTTAGACCTAAAGAAAATCCCTTTTGTTAAAGTCAAAAAGAAAGTGGAATTACTTCTCAAACTATTTAATTTAGAAGAGCATTCCAATTATTTGATAAAAGAATATTCACATGGAATGAAGCAGAAAATAGCTTTAATATCGGTACTTGTGCAATCTCCTAAATTTCTTTTGTTGGACGAACCTGTTTCAGGACTTGACACAATGAGTTTAATAGCTCTAAAAAAATTACTGATCTCATTGTCAAGAAATGGAACAACGATTATTTTTACAACGCATATCTTAGATTTTGCTGAAAATTTATGTGATTCAATTATTGTCCTAAATGATAAGCAAGCTACTAAGATTGATGGAATTAATAGAATGAGTAAAAAGGAAATTGAAAAAAGATTTTTACAGATTGTTGGAAATGAAATTAATGCTGATATTGAAGAGTTCGTTTCTATTTAGAATTGGTTTATTGTACTATTTAGATCTGTGTATAACAAGTCCGCAAACATAACTGCAGAATCAGTGCCGGTTTATGGCTTTGCCGGTGCAAGTATAAGAGCTTGGTTCAGTAGTCCGGCATTACAGTTAAATTGTATTGTGTTAATGCAAGATTATTTATAAATTTAAAATACGTAGTTTAATTAAAATAATTGTTTTGGGCGTCGTTTTAAGGGCACGCCGTTAGTTGATATAAGATGTAAAATTATGGAAGTTAAATTTAAAACAGTTTTTATAATATTATTATTCTTTATTGCTCTCAATTCAACAAATGCTCAGATAAGCATTGGTATTCAAGGTGGATTGAATTCCGCAATATTAAAATTATCAAATAAAGCACCTATAGCTACACGGTTTTTAGAACAGTTTAATTTCGAAAGAGGATCCTATTTAGAGAGGTTTATCTTTTGTAATCCGCTTATTTTAACATTATCAGGTGCACCCGAAAATAATGTATAAAAATATTGGAAAATTAGTTCTTTTTGTATTGCTTTTGTTGCCGTTTATCTCTTCCTGTACATCTATAACAATTTTACCAAATACCCTTGCACCTGTCGATACATATAAAACAGGAAAAGGAGAAATAGGAATCAGAAGCATCTATTATGTGCCGTACGGAGCTGATTTTAAGGTTGGCATAACTGATAATATCCAGTTGTCGGGTATCGTATATCCGGGTATTTATGAAGGCAGTTTACAAATTAATACAAGCAATGCCGGAACGGATAAATATCTGCACATCTTCAGCATTGGCGGTGGAGTATATCTAAGACCCTTTTTCTCTCTAATAACCTCTAAAAATCAAACAAATTATATATACGAAGGCTATTATCCCGGTTTCAAGATTACGGATCATATCTCTGTAAGTCTCCCATTAAGGTTGTATGAGTTTATCGGACATTATAACTACTTTCCTTTAAACTTACCACCGATGGTGGGAAAATATCAGGGTGCTGCTTTTATCCCTGAAATGGATTGGTCTTTCGATTGGACGCATTTCAGTTCGCGGGTGGGCATAAGCATGCCGATACAATTCTGGGAAAGCGCAAATCCGGAAAAGGTGTGGGCATTACCTATGATATCTGCCGGTTTATATTATAAGTGGTAAGCTTATATGGTCGACCGCCCTTAAAAAAGGAATGGTAGGTAATGATGTGGTTGTTTCGGTAAAGAAGACAATTTCAGAATTTATATGCGCTATTTTAGCTGGAATCAAAAGCAAGAGGGACCGAGGGGATTTATCTTGTAAATAACAATGAAATTGCTTTAATTTTAGAAAAGGTAGATAAAGGAATAATAAAGACGGTTATTAATGCGAAACCACAAATGGTCATTGCACTCACCGTCTATTTAAAAACAATGACCAATTAAAAACCAACACCGCCTTGCAGATAAAAGATGTAGGGGTCGAGTTTAAGTTAGTGTGGAGATGAGTTATTATTTTACAGAACATTATTACTTTTGATACGTCTTTAAATAAAACTTAAGAGGTGAAAAATGAAAATAAAATCTTTTATAGTAATTATTCTTTTTAGTGTACTTGTAACCGGGTGTTTTAATGGTCAATTTAGTTTCATGAGCATTAGTGGTAGTGGTGTTAGGGGAAACGGGCATGTGGTTATTCAAAAAAGACAAATTCAAAATTTTAACAAGATTGATGTTTCAGGTATTTTTCATGTAAATTTTTTAAGAACTGATAATACATCTCTTGAAATTAGTGCCGAAGAAAATCTTCTGAAGTATATTTCTACACGTATTGAAAATAATACGCTAGTTATTTCAACAACAAAAGACATTTCTCCGCGAAAAGGATTAATTATTTAT
>CAZXJG010000173.1:0-6626 GCA_964640985.1 uncultured Melioribacteraceae bacterium
ATTCTTTATTGATTGAAATACTATTAAAAATTTTAATTTTTTTTAGATCTTTGTGAAGGTATTTCGTTGAATCGTATTGTTGTGTAACCCCGAAACGAAGCAGGTTTTGATTTATATACTGAATAATAAAATTTTTATCGAAAATTATTATACCAACCGGTAATTGTTCCAATAATTTCAGAGAATTAGCCGTTAAGGTTTTTATTGTAATATCTTTGATTTGTTGTTCCATGATAAATTAATATTTATACTTTAGGTTAAAGACGAATATATGTAATTAATATGAAAAAGTTTTAAAATACAAAATTTATTTTAGAGAGATTACTTTAGTCTATAAAAATAAATTTTTCTTGTAAAGTAATAAATAGAGTTTCTGCAAAATTAAATATTTAACTAATCTGTCATTCCCTTGAAAGAAATGACAATTTTTTTATTTCGCAGAAGTTCTAATAAATATAAGGGAAAGACATTTTGATAAAACGCTAAAAAATTATTCTGCAACAACCAAGTGTACGGTTTTTAGCATTTTATCAAATCTCATAATTTCTTTTAATCCGGCTTTTTTTAATAAATACTCAATTCCGCCGTTTCTTTCATAAGATTTAAAATTAACAAAATGGTCTTTCCCGGCAATAAATTCAACAGCTTGAACCATCCAGCCGGAAAAACTTTTCGGAAGAGGAATTTGGTAATCTCCGATTATAATTTTATTACTAATAGATTTAATTGCTTTTATTACGTTTAAACGTTCTTGCACCGGCATTTCATGTAGGACATAGGTAATTACGGCATAATCAAATTTTTCTGAAATTACATTACGTATGTTCTGTGCAGCGAGGTGAAAAAACTCGATATTTTGAAACTTACTTTCTTTTAAATTTAATTTTGCCAATTTAATGTTTTTAATTGAAAGGTCGATACCGGTAATTTTAGTGCATTTATCGGCAAGCTGAAAATCAAGTCTGCCGGTGCCGCATCCGACATCTAAAACTTTACTGCTCGGCTCTATCATTTTTTTGATTCTTTTAAATAATAAATCTTGATTTGGTGCAATAAACTTATCGTATATCTTTCCATCATACCAATGTTTTTTGTTGTTTACCATAATAAAACTCCTCAAAATACTTTTAACAATTTAAGAGCCATTATAAAAACGGCAACAATTAACACTAATCTAATAAATTTTTCACCTTTTTTTACAGACAATTTAACGCCCCACCATCCGCCGAGAGAATTCCCGGCAGCAAGAGCCAGCCCGTATTCCCAATTTACATCGTTGGAAAAAGCAAAAATTAGAAGTGCGGGAATTGTATAAATTAAAACAATAAAAACTTTATGCATGTTAACATATATCAAGCTGAATTCCATTAGGTAATAGAGTGTTGCCATCAGCAAAAATCCTACACCAACTTGAATAAAACCGCCGTAAAATCCTATTCCGAAAAGTGCAAGATAAGCTTTCAATGGAATTTTTTTGTTTTCATCGTTGTTAAATTCAATTTTTTTCCGTGGAATAACCATAGATATAATTATACCGATCATAATTATACCAAGTAAAGTTTGAAAAAGCTGATTGCTGATACGAACAGCAAAAAATGCACCTATCAACACACCGGGAAGTGTAATTAGCGAAAGTTTAAAACTAAGTTTGAATTGACTATAATTTTCTTTTTTGAATGAGCGAACGGCGATTATATTCTGAATAAGAATTGCAACACGGTTTGTGCCATTTGCCAAAGCACCGTCTAATCCGAGAAATATTAAGGTTGGTAAGGTAAGTGATGAACCTCCTCCGGCATTAATATTTATGAATCCCGCAATTGTGCCCACAACAAAGAGTATCAATAATGCTAAAAAGTCATTCACACGAATTGAAATTTTTAAACTGTAAAATTATAATTAAAATAATGTACTAAACTTACCAATATTTTATCCAAAATTTATTTATGTTAGCAATAAATTTTAACAGCATAATGCACTAAGGGGGTGGAATAAAATAAATTATCGAATTACAACTCTAAATTATTTTAGATTAATTTCGACAATTTCTTTAAGGAAATTATTAAAAAAATATTTTAATATTTTAGAAGTTAAACTTTATAGAAATAAAAAAACTTATTTCATATTCACATACAAGAAGCACATAAAAATAATTTATTAAGGGGCGCAGATGATTAAAGTATTTGGCAGCAATTTTTTAGAAAAAACAATTAATAATTTTACCGAAAACCTTATATTAACAAATTCGAAAGGTGAAATTCAATTGGTTAATAGTATGTTCGTTCGCGATTATGGATATTCCAAGCACGAAATAATAGGCAAACCGATTGATGTTTTGTTTGCAAAAACCAACGATCCCGCTGCAGTAAAAGAAATTGTTACTCTTTCATTTAAAGGCGATTGGACAGGTGAATTATATCATCAAAAGAAAAATGGTGAAGATTTTTTGGTTTCAATTAAAGCATCTATTGCAAAAGATGAATTTAACAATTCCACAGTCTTAACAATGGTAACAAAGGATTTAACGAGTATAATTTTAAGTGAAAAAAAATTAAAAAAAGCGCAGAACGATTATTATTCTCTATTTCTTGAACTTCAAGATGCTGTTTTTGAAAGTACACGCGAAGGAATAATAATAGATATAAATCCTATCGGTGTAAAATTACTCGGTTACAAATCGAAAAAAGATCTCATCGGTAAAAATGCACGTGATTTTTATGTTGATCCGATAGATAGGGAAAGATTGGCAAGGAAACTTCAAGAAAATGGATATATAAAAAATTATGAAATTGAATTAAAAAATAAACTTGGAGAACGAATAATTGTATTGGAAACTTCTAAAGCCATAAAGGATGAACACGGCAAAGTAATTGGGTATCGCGGAATACTTAGAGATATTACCGAGGTAAAACAAAACGAAGAAATGATGAAAAAATATGTTAGAGAATTAGCTTCGGCAAATAAGAAATTTTTTGAATCGGAAAAAGAACTAAAAACAATTAATGCTTCTAAAGATAAATTTTTCTCTATTATTTCTCACGATTTGAAAAGTCCTTTTACCGCTTTAATCGGTCTTACAGATATTTTAATTGAAGATATTAATGAATTGTCGAAAGAAGAAATTTTGTCTTTTTCTACTAACATAAATAAATCTGCGAGACAGGTTTTTAACTTATTGGAAAACTTGCTTAACTGGTCGCGAATCCAAACAGGCAGAATGAAATATAGCCCTACAACATTTGATATTTATAGTTTGGTTGAAGAAAACATAAGTCTTTTGCAAGGCAATGCCGCAAGAAAAAATATTAATCTTGAAAACGACGTTCTTAATAATATTTTTGTTATTGGCGATATAAATATGATCAATTCCGTTATCCAAAATTTGATTTCTAATGCTCTTAAGTTTACACAAAACGGCGGCTCTGTTTTTGTATCGGCAAAAGAGAAAAAATCTTTTGTCGAAATTAAAGTAAGCGATAATGGAATCGGCATCAGTGATCAAGATATGGAAAAGCTTTTTAGAATAGATGTACATCACACTACAAAAGGTACAAATAGTGAAGTTGGAACAGGACTCGGGCTTGTTCTCTGCAAAGAATTAATAAAAAAAAATAACGGTAAAATTTGGGTTGAAAGCGAATTGGGAACCGGCACAACATTTATATTTACTCTGCCGACTAAAGAAAATTCTGTTAATTAAATTTTTTGAACATCGAATCTGTTAATGTCTTTTGTTATAATTAATAAAAGCGCACTTCTTTTAAAACTCCTTTTTTAAAAATGTACTTACAGAATTGTCATTTATCCGACAGTTCTTATATCCGATAGTTTATACTTTTGATTGTTAATAAAACGATTATCTGTCAAATGAAATTAAATAACCAATTGGAATATCGTAGTAATAGGGGAAAGTCATTTGCGAAGTATGTTCAAAATTCCAAGGGTAAAAATTTTATTGACATAATTAATCAAAATAAATCTAAACAAAAAAGGAGTGTTATTATGAAAAAGAATAGTTTAATTATAACTGCTGTTTTTATAGTAACAATTATGTTCGTGAGTGCGTCAATTCAGTCGAACCAACTTTTTGCACAAGATACAGGTATTATAACGGTTCAATCAAAAACATCATATAATCAAACCGTAAAAGAACTCAAACACTTATAGCAAAAAACGGAATGATGGTATTATCGGTAATAAAACAGGGTAAAATATTATCGATGACGGGGCTTTCGCTGAAGGCTGTTTCATTATTTGTAGGTAACCCGCAAGTTGGGAAAAAATTATTTAGTGCAAATAGAGGTGTTGGAATTGCTGTGCCGATCAGGTTGAATATTTATAAAAACAGTGATGGAAAAACATACATAAATTTTGTAAATCCATCTTTTCAACTGCGTTCTTTTAAAAATAAAAGAATCCGGAAAATTGCTATGATGTTAGATCAAAAATTAGCAAAACTCACAAAAATGATGTCGAAATAAGTAAAACAATATTACGGTCAGGTTTACTACCTGACCGTTTAATATTAAGCATAAGCGAGTCAGTTCTCACAAACTTAAATTAAAAATAAATTAGTGTAATAAAATGAAAAATAAAATTAAAAAAATCGTGGTGAGTATTCTATTACTGTTAATAGTCGGTATAAGTCCCAATTTATTCGTTATTTCCCAAGCAGGCTATGCAAATCTTAGTTATCTATCCGTCATGTTTCTGATTCCTTCAGTTGTGCTTTTTATCATTATCTATATCTTGAATAATTTTATTGGATTAAAAGATTTGAACAGACAGATTAAAAACGGACTTATCGGAGGATTGCTTGCAACAATAGGCTTGGAAATAATTCGCGAAACAGGTTTTTATTTGGGAGGGATGCCTGGCGATTTACCTAAATTAATGGGTGTTTTCCTTTTGGATAGATTTGCCTTAGGTCCAAATATATTATCTAATATAGCGGGATGGTCATATCATTTTTGGAATGGAGCTGCCTTTGGAATTATTTACAGTATTTTATTCGGACAAGGTAAAATATGGCTTGGAATATTATACGGAATATTTATCGGTTTGGGCTTTATGGTAAGTCCGGTAGTTATTGCATTGGGTGTAGGCTATTTCGGGGCAAATTTCGGTTGTGGTTTCCCTGTAACTGTTATTCTGGCACATTTAGCGTTCGGTGTTTTATTAGGATGGTATGTTTTCCGTAATAATTCGAAAAGCACAAGTTTGTTTAGTGTATTAAGGGGCGAATAGAATAACTTAATATTTAATAAATGTAGAACCTATTAGAAGATAGAAGTTCGTCCTGATTTATGTGCGGTTGTTCGATTATCCCGATAGATATAATACATTCAGCACTTATTGGAAAACATTATTTGTAAGATATTTGAAATTAAACAAATAGTTTCCAAATATCTGTCGGGACAATTCTAATATAGTTTCCCGATATGGTTATCAGCTTTTTTATTAACCGTTCAATATACTTTTTATCAGCAAAATTATTGTAATGTTTCTGTTTGTTGATGGAACACGGATGACGCAGATGCAGATGATTCTCACAGATTAAAGACATTTTTGCATGCTTTTCGTGAAGCTTCTTTTTACGCTAAGTTATTCGTAATTGATACCAAGTTTATCTTGAGATCTTGCAAATAGAGAAATTACTAACGCAAGATGATCGGACATGGATTTTCTCCCGCCCGAAAGAGAAGCGTGAATAACGGTATCTTCCATTTGAGATATCTTTTTTATCAATTCGGCTGTTTTGTTGGGAAAAAGGCTGTTGTCTTTATCGGTTTTTATATCATAAAGTTCAAGCGATTCTTCCTCGGCAACAATTACGTTCTTTTTGATACTGAACTTCGGCGGTGTAATTTTATATTTTTTGCAAAGGTTTTTTATTTCCATTCCCAATGCAGAATTAGGTGTATTGGGTGCTTTGTCTTTCCCTTTTAGAACTGTTTTACCTCGCTGAGTTGTTATTACGTAAATTTCATCTATCTTAATTCCTTGCTGTATTGTTAGAACGAATAGTGTTTCGGTTACTATTTGCGGGGTTAAACCCGATATTGCAATTAGAATGTTCTTCATAATTTGTTATTGTTTTTTGCCGCGAATTCGCGGCTTTAATTATCCCATTTTTATTTCCAATATTATATTATCAAAAACCACAAAGTCCGCATAAAATTTATGTGGTAATGTTATTGTTTTATAATTTACAACATATTCTTTCTCTCTTTCAAAAGGAATATTAGCCTTTCTAAATTCATATTCTAGAGCGTCTTTGTAAACAATTTCTAAAAAACCTGGTCCAAGATTATTATGCACTTCAAAACATTTGCCGATTATTTGGTAACTTTCTTCTTTATAAATTAACTTACTCATAATTTATTTCTTTTTTTTTGCCGCGAATTCGCGAATTAGCGGCTTAAATATATTTAATATTCTCTAAATCTCACAAATTCGAACTTTATTATTTTCCCTTCGTGTGTATCAATTGTTTTTCTATTGGAAGTAGAAGCAACAACCTTAATATTCCGTTCTAAAAGTTTATTAACAAGTGAAAATGTAAAATTTAGTTCACCCATTAAATGCACAGCATTTTTCTGATCACCAAAATTACTAATTGATTC
>CAZXJG010000174.1:0-6620 GCA_964640985.1 uncultured Melioribacteraceae bacterium
ATCAAAGATACGAAAATATTATGACATATCTAAATCTATTACCGTTTGGTTAATAAATAAAATTTGATACTTTTATTAATAAGAATAATTATCAATACATATCGGAAAGTAAAAAAATATTATAATAGTGTATTAAGAACAGCAAACACACCGAATCCGCTGGTTAACAAAATAACTATTCCGACAAGTACAGCTTTTATGCCTTTTAGTTTATATTTTTCAGGTAGAACTTTAAGGGCCAATAAATATAGGAAACCGAGAACAATAGGCAGTAATAAGGCATTCATAATTTGTACGTCAATACTAAGTTTAACCAAATTAACTCCCGAAACAACCAATAATCCGCCAAATATTAAACCGATTATATAAATTGTATAAAACCATGGAGCGTCCAAAGGGCGGTGTTCAAGTGAGTGTTTGTATCCTGTAACCTCACCCAAACCCCAAGCCATTGCAAGTGAAACAACAATTGAAGCAACCATTCCGGCACCGATAATTCCCATACTGAAGGCTATTGTGCCGAAAGTATCTCCAAAAAAGGGAGTAAGAGCTTTTGTTAATTGCTGAACTGTGTTTAACGGTGTACCGGGATCGCTTGTACCGATTGTAGCAGCAGCGGCAATCAATACGGCAGCCATTATTATCTGTGTTATTATTGCACCTAATATTGTATCCCACCTTGAAGCGTGTATATCACTTATTTTAAGCTTTTTATCTACAATTGCAGATTGCTGATAAAAAATCATCCAAGGCATAATAACAGCACCCACATTTGCTGCAGCTAAATAAAGATAATCGGAGTTTTTCCAAGGGATTTGTGCCAATCCGGTTAGTATAACATCAATTTTAGGATGTGCCCACACAGCGACGAGAACGAAAGCAAGTTCAAAACTTCCGATTAATATTGCTATTTTTTCAACGGAACGATATGAACCGGTTAATGCTACGATAGCGAGAAAAACAACTGCAGCTCCAACACTAGCCCAAAGAGGTATTCCAAAAATTAATCCAACACCTCCAATTCCGGCAAATTCTGTAATTAATGCGCCAAAACTTGCAATAGTTAATGTGCCTACTGAAATCCAAGCCCAAACAGGGCCGAATTTTTCTTTGATAAGTTCACCATGACCTTTGCCGGTTACTATACCAAGTCGTACTGTAAGTTCTTGTACTATAAATAAAATCGGAACAAGTATTACTTGTAAAAGCAGCAAATTGTATCCCCAAACGGCTCCGCTTTGAGCTGCCGTTATTACACTGCCTACATCGGTGTCGGCTAACATTACAACAAGTCCGGGACCTAGTATCCCCAAAAAATACATAATACCAATGGATCTACGCAACCCGGGTTTAGAAGTCCGTTTCAAATTAATAGTCTCCTCATAATATTAAGCGGAATTAACAATATCCCAATAGATTTATTTTTATGATTTAATGAATTGAAATAGTAAGCATTAAAAGGCAAGACAAGATAAAATAGGTTATGATTCAGATTTACCTCAAATGATAGGGGGAAAATTTAATTTAATGAATTTCATAATAAAAATATATTTCATGCCTTAAATTTAGACTGAATCTTAATAACGATACAAAACTTATTGTTTTATTTATTTGAATGCAAGTTTATATTTAAAAAAAATGTAAAATTTATGATAATAAAGCTTCTGCAAAATAAAATATTTAAATAGTTCATCATTTCTTCCAAGGAAATGCCTTTGATTCAAAACCTTTGAACCTTTGAACCTTTGAACCTTTTCCCCATGATGCCGAGAAGTGATCCTCGACAACCGAGAAATAAATTCATATACTAAACTCAAATTGGTTTTCAGAAATGAGGGACTTAATATGTGTCATTCCGAGCGTAACGAAGTGGAGTCGAGGAATCTCTTGAACAGCTCACTTTTTTTAGAACTCATCCCCCGGCCCCTTCTCTTTGAAAGAGAAAGGGAGCTTTTAGGTGGCAGATTCACTACTGCCACCGACCCCAAAAAAAGAGGGGCAGGCACTCGGTGGCTGAAATAATAATATAATTGCTACGTTGTTTATTCCGGTTATTTCTCCTTTGCCTTGCATATTAGAAGTCAAACTGCTATTTTACATACATGATTAAAAGAATTCTTCAAAATAAAGTTCAAAATTCCCTTACTAAATTCCCGATTGTCGGAATTTTAGGTTCTCGTCAAGTAGGTAAAACCACTCTTGCCACAGAAATCAGCAGTCATTATTCTAATGCAGTCTATCTTGATCTGGAGTTCCCACCGGATTACAATAAATTAGAAAAACCGGTGATTTTTTTGGAATCCCACAAAGATGATCTTGTAATTATTGACGAGATTCAAAGAAGACCGGAATTATTTGCGATTTTAAGGTCATTGGTTGATAGAGAAAGAAAACCTGGTCGATTTTTAATACTTGGCTCTGCTTCACCGGATTTAATCAAGCATTCTTCCGAATCTTTAGCTGGAAGGATCATTTACCACAAAATGAGTCCGTTTAACGTATTTGAAGTGAGTGATTTTAAAAAATCAATTAATAAACTTTGGCTGCAAGGTGGGTATCCACTTAGTTTTCTAAATGATGAAGATACAAGTTTCAAATGGAGGCAAGCTTTCATTTCCACATTTCTTGAACGGGATGTCCCTCAATTTGGGATAAAAATTGCCGCGAACCAATTGCGAAATTTTTGGACAATGCTGGCGCATAGTCACGGACAAGTTTGGAACGCCAGTCAGATTGCAGGTAGTCTCGGAGTGAATTATCATACAATTAATTATTATTTGAATTTACTCAGCGATCTTTTTTTAGTAAGAATTTTACAGCCTTACAAACCAAATATCAAGAAACGAATAATAAAGTCGCCAAAAGTTTATATTCGTGATTCAGGTCTTCTTCATGCACTACTCAATATCAATAATAGCGATAATCTTCATGGGCATCCGATTCTTGGGCATTCATTCGAGGGTTTTATAATTGAACAAATTTCTCAATTACTGCCTGAAGAGAAAACAATTAATTATTACAGAACAAGTAACGGTATGGAAGTTGATTTGGTTATTACTTCTGCAAATATACCGGAAAAGATGATAGAAATAAAATATTCTCTTACTCCTCATATATCAAAAGGATTTTTTTATGCGATGAGAGATTTGGGTTTGAAGCACGGATATGTGATTTATCCCGGCAATGAAGAATATAGATTGGCGGAAAACATAACGGTAATGCCTTTTGAGAAATATATTGTTGAATTATCTAATGTTCTATCATAATGCCGCTTTTCCGAAGCTGAGGCACGGACTTTTAAAAACCCCCGAGATTTTGCCTATCCATATTGAGAAGATATCGGAGATTGCTTTATTTTCGGAATTGGGAATAAAATTAAATATATTAATTCCGCTAATAAAAAGCTGACACATTAAGGGGGTGGAATAAAATAAGTTATCGAATTACAACTCCTAAAGTGTTTAGGGGGTGGAATAATAAGTTATACATTTATTAAATATTAAGTTATTCTATTCCACCCCCTAAATTCAAAAGTTTTTCGGTAAAATTTTATTATTGTATGACAAATATTTTTTTCAACTCTTTTTTTAAAAATTCGAAAAACTCGGTCGATAAAGAAACCTGCCTATATATTTCAACTATATTTGCTTTTGTGATTTTTTCGAAATCTTCTTTACGCGGAGTAATGCAAATGCCGCCTAAGTCAACTGAAGCCGGACTTAATAAAATTTTTCTCTCATCTTCCAGATAATAAAAAGTAGGACGATGCTTTGTGCGTGGGAAAATAATAATCCGCCATTGATTATTTTTATAATAAGAGAGAATATTCATCATCGGTTCATTTTTGTCATTAACCGCTTTTTGTAAAATAGTTACGAGATGAGTAAATGCAGTCTCCAATCTTTTTATATTATTAGATTCAAATGAGATAAATTTTCTTAAATATTTATCGACGGCATATATTTTTAATTCCTCTTTATCTGCTAATTTTTCTCCGTATAAATTTTTTACATTATCAAATTCGTTATCGATAGGCATATAATTTTTACTGCCGGCTTGAAAATGTAAATGATCGGGAGCCGAAGCACCGCACTTCGGACCGTTATAAAACAACACGAAATTCTCACCTATCTCTTTGCTTAAATTTAATAACGAGTCGAACCTGTTGATGATTTGTTGCGGAAGATGTTCATATTTGGTGATAGTGAAGTGCTCGGGAAATATCGGATATGGGTTACAAAGAATAAAATAATCTTTATAGTACGGGATGGCTCGTTGTCCATCGGGTAAATTATCGGAACATAAAAAGCATTTCCGCTCTTCTATCGATTTTGCATCGACTTTTGCGGAAGTTGATTTTATTCTTCCCGGGTTGAATTGTATTTTAACTTCAAAGCCGTCAAAAAGAAATTTTTTAATTTTTATATTTTCTAAACTTTGGTACTCTTCTTTACACGTAGTCCAATTTGCTCTTTGTTGTATTAAGAGTGCGAGCATTTTATTTGAAAGATTATCTATCGCAGAAAATTTTTTCAATTCTTCATCTGAAATAATTATCTCTTTGTTCATCGTGCGCCATTTAGTTTTCTACGGGCAATAATTTCAAATGAACGTATTTTATCTTTATAAAAATTATGTGCATTAAGTTTATTGATACTTAAATCGGCATCCGAATTACCCGACCATCTCCGGCATAAATAAATCGGTTCGTAAATTCTGCCTATTTTATAAGTGCGTGAAATAGATAGTCCTACGGCGTAATCTTCACCGTAACTGACATTTGGAATTTTAACGTTTTTTAAAATCGGGGTATAAAATGCACGCGGTGCTCCAAATCCGTTTACTCGCAAAGCATTATTCATTCCGTTATCTGCCGTCCATTCACGATGGTCAATTATGTCGGATGAAATTTCTTTAAGATTAAAATCGGTTAACTTATATGCGCCGATAACCATTGCGGATTTTTCCCTATAAAAAGTATCAACAATTATCTGAAGAGTATTAACATCTTTGTACAAATCGTCGCTATCTAATTGAGCGGAGAATTTGCCGCATAAAGGATGATGAATCGCTTCGTTCCAACATCCGCCAATGCCCAGATTTTTTTCGGAAGGTGTTAAATGCACAACACGTTTGTCTCTTTGTGCAAATGATTTTATTACATCGGAAGTACCGTCATCGGAATAATTATCTACAATAATTATGTTAAAATTAAAATTTGTTTTTTGTAATAATGCTGAGTTTATTGCATCGCTAATGGTTTTGACCCTATTTTTCACCGGTATTATTACAGATGCTTCATATTCAAACTCATCTTTTTTGAAATCGAGAAAAGGGAACTGAGGTTTTAAATAAGCGCCGATATTTTTAAGGTGATTAGTAACTGCGTTTTCCATTTCGAGCTGTATCTGAGTGTTTGCCGGATCTACATAATCAAATTGTTTTTCACCTGATTTCCGGGTATCCGTTTCATAAACCGTATAAAGATATTCCGGAATATGTAAAATCGGATATGATTGAGAAATTTTTAATCGTAAATTATAAAATCCTGCAAAGTCGTATTCTTCAAATTCTTGAGAAATAATATTCTTAATAGCATCGGTACGCAAAACAACGACTCCGCCAAAGTCGAAATCATCCCTTAAACTGCCAAGCTGGTAATCAATTAATGGATGTTGTAACAAATTGCCTTTTTTTATTTCATAAAAATCGGAATAAACCAAACCGGAATTAGTTGAATCGGCAATATTTACAAATCTTTCAATACAAAATTGTCCGGGTACAAATTTGAAATTTTTTATAATAAAAAAAATATAATCGGCTTCAGCCCGCTCGGCAATTTTTACAATTGTATCGCTGCTGAAAAGCTTATCGGTTTCTATAAAATCATATTTTTCATTTAATTTAATATTATCAACTTTCCCTAAAAAGTGAATGTCCTTTACTAAATTTGATTGTTTGATTTTTTCGATTGTATCGATATTGCTGTAATTTTCATCCCACTGCATAAAAACGGAAACATTTACTCCCATTTATTCACCTTATTGTATTGAGAATTGTTTTTTGTTTTTCCGATAGTTAATTCGGAGTAAATTATTATTAAACATTAAAGTTAAAAATATTTCATTAAAAATGTTTTTTATAATAAAGATGGTTAAATAATATTTTAATGTGCTACGTATGTTTTAATATCTTTAAGTTTCTTTGTGCTTTTTTTGTGTAACTCTACTGGTACAGCTATTACACGAAGAGCCACAAAGAATATACTAAGTTTCACGAAGTTAAGGGATTATTATGGTTGAAGATGAATTGTCCAATCAGGTTTGAAGGTTCAAAAAGAAAAACTTATGCCGGTTGTTTATAAAGAAATAAAGCACCATAATGAATGTAGAATTGATATGTTAGTTGAAAATAAAGTTGTAATTGAAATTAAAACAGTTGAAGCACTAAATTGCTGAAGAAATTTTGAAAGCAAACAATTTTTTAAAACACACAGACTCTTTGAACGCCTTTTCTAATCACAATATGTTAATTAACATTTTCTTTTGATTTATAATATGCATCGGGAAAAGTTAGAAAATAGCATAAATGAAAGGTGCAAGTGCAGAACCTTGAGTTAA
>CAZXJG010000175.1:0-6468 GCA_964640985.1 uncultured Melioribacteraceae bacterium
GAAATTCTAAAAAATTAAATTACGTGTGAGATAAGACGTGAAAATCGGTGTTAATCATAAAATTTTTATGCTGCGCAATTTATTGTACATTAAAACAAAATTACATCATATTCTATAAATTTGATATATATTTTGTTCTTTTTTTTATGGAAGGATGACTATAAAAAAACCATTCTACAAAAGGATGCGGTTCTTTATCTCCTAAATTTTGATCTGTTAATTTATCTAACGTTTTAATAAATATTTCTTTTTTACCGGTTGTTAATACTGCGTATTCGTCGGCTTCATATTCAAATTTGCGTGAAATTATATTTGTTACCGGAGTTGTTATTAAACCGATTATCATGCCCCATAAAGCTAATATCGGCAAAGCGGCAATTTCCGTTCGATGTGCAAAACCAAACCAGCTTAAAGAAGTATCATATAATAAAGCTATTAAATAAAGAGTTAAAAAACTAAAAAGTGTACCGATAATTATATTTTTGATGATGTGCTTTTTTTTATAATGACCGAATTCGTGTGCAAGTACGGTTTCTATTTCGTCGTTAGAAAATTTTTCTAATAAAGTATCGCCAAGAATAATCCTTTTTGTTTTACCAAGACCTGTAAATGCTGCATTAGCCTTTTTTGTGTTTTTGCTCATATTAAACCTAAACACATTTTCAATTTTTAAATCAGCGCCTTTAGCTAACTTTTTAATTCTGCTTTTTAAATCATCATCATCTATTGGTGTTACTTTATAAAAAAGAGGAAGAATAATAATTGGAACTATTTTTGCAAGAACCACGGAAAGGATAAAAAGTATAACTGCAAAAGGCAGCCACCATAATTCGCCGAACTTCACTAATACATAATAGAAAAAAAGAAGAATCGGAAATCCGATAACACTACTAACCAAAACACCTTTTGTGTTTTCCCAAATCCAGCCCCAAAATGTCTGATTCGATAAATTATATTTATGCTCTAAGTAAAATTCCACATAATAATTTAAAGGAAAGGAAACAAAGGTACCGGCTATACCTAATACTAACGTAAAAAGAATTAATAACAAATAACTATTAACTGTGTATTGAGTAAGATAATCGGTAAGTAATTTGCTATATCCAAGTGCAACAAAAAGAAGTAGTATAATAAAAGTCAGAATCCCTTCGGTAATTCCAACTGCTAATTTTATGTTGTTATATTTTTTTGCATTCATAATTTAAAATTAAATAATTTTTTGATGCAAAATAATGTTTTTAATCTGTAGCACCATATATATTTGAAGAAAAACAAAGTCAGTATCTCAAATAAACCAATTCCCACGGTTTATAGTGTTTCATATATTTGCCCCATCTTTCATTGTGCCGTTGAAGTCTTTGTGTTATATTTTTTCCTCGGTTGTCGAGGACCACTACTCAACATCAGGGGGAAAAGGTACAGAGGTGCAGAGGTTCAAAGGAACAAAGGGATTCCCGGAATTAGGGATTAAGAATAGGTGGAATCATTCAACATTCTTAGTGCTCTTTGTGCCTGCTCTGTGTTCTTTGTGGTAAAAATTTAACCACAAAGTTCGCAAAGAATTTCACAAAGAACACAAAGGAATGCATTATAAACTTAATTTTTTAGACACGAATTTCACGAATAAACACGAATTATTTGCAGATTTTTCTTCATTACCGCCGGCTTTTCCAGCCGATACTTTTTCTCTTTTTTTTGCGGCTTACCGCGCTCGGTGTTAATTGTATTCATCCCATCTTTTGATTAACAGGTCCTCTTCTCTAAATCTTCTAAACGCCTTTATAAATCTTTTGGCTACCTGAACATTTGTGATAAGATTAATATTCATATCTACCGCCTTTCTTCTTATTAAATAATCATTATCCAACTCATATTTTTCAAAACTTTTTGGGATGTTAATTATCAAATCAAATTTCCCCTCGTTTAAATACGTCATAATGTTTGGCACTTTCTCTTCTAACGGCCAATGTAAAATCACAGCATCCATTCCGTTAGCTTTTAAGTAATTAGCCGTTCCTCTTGTGGCATAAAATTTTATACCTAATTCATATAGTTTTTTGGTTTCTTCAAGTAATTCGGCTTTATCTTTAGCCGTACCTGTTGAAAGCATAATGGCTTTTTCGGGGAGTTTAAAACCCGTTGAAATATAGCTCTTCAAAAAGGCTTCATCAAAATAATCTCCGAGACATGCAACTTCACCGGTAGAAGCCATTTCAACACCGAGCACCGGGTCAGAACCTTTTAACCGGGTGAATGAAAATTGTGGAGCTTTTACACCAACATAATCCACATCAAAAGATGATTTATCGATTTTAGGTAGCTTTTCTCCCATCATTAGTTTGGTAGCGAGTTCAATAAAATTAATTTTCAATACTTTTGAAACAAACGGAAAGCTTCTCGAGGCTCTTAAATTACATTCAATTACTTTAATCTCATTATCTTTAGCTATAAATTGTATATTAAACGGACCGGTAATCTTAAGTGCCTTTGCAACTTCTTTTGTAATAATTTTTACGCGACGCATTGTTTCGAGATAAGTTCTTTGAGGCGGTAATACAATTGTGGCATCACCGGAGTGAACTCCGGCATTTTCTACATGTTCGGATATAGCATAACAATAAAGTTCACCAAAATTTGCTACTGCATCGACCTCTATTTCCTTAGCGTGAGTTATAAATTTGCTGATAACTACCGGATATTCCATACTGATAGCTGCAGCTTTAATTAAGAAAATTTCCAATTCATCGTCATTTAACACAATGCTCATTGCTGCACCGCTGAGTACATAACTTGGTCTTATTAGAACAGGATACCCAACATCTTTTGCGAACTCTTTTGCTTCATTAATACTTGTTAACTCTTTCCAGTCAGGCTGGTCAACGCCCAATTTATCTAGAATTTGAGAGAACTTATTCCTGTTTTCGGCATTATCAATTTGTTCGGGAGAAGTACCGATTATATTTATTTCGGCATCGTGAAGCTTTACAGCAAGATTATTGGGTGTTTGTCCCCCCATCGAAACAATAATTCCGTCAGGATTTTCCAGTTCATAAATATCGAGAACTCTTTCGAATGTTAACTGTTCAAAATATAGCTTATCACAAATATCATAATCAGTGCTTACCGTTTCAGGATTGCAATTAATCATTATAGTGGTACAATTCAGCTTATTAAGAGTTGCAACAGTATTAACACAACACCAGTCGAATTCTACTGAAGAACCGATTCGGTATGCACCGCTTCCGAGAACAACAATTTGTTTTTTACCCCCTAACTCTATATCGTTTTCACTACCATGATAGGTTAAATAAAGGTAATTCGTATGTGCAGGATATTCGGCTGCCAAGGTATCAATTTGTTTTACTACGGGAATAACATTTAAAGTTTTTCTGAATCTTCTTACTTCAAATTCATTTGCATTAATAAGTCGGGCTATTTGAAAATCTGAAAAACCGTTCTTTTTAGCTTCTCGCATCATTTCCGTAGTTATATCTTTAATCTCTTTATTCTTCAGTTTCGCTTCGGTATCGATGATGTTCTTCATCTTATAAAGAAACCATTTTGTGATTTTGGAAAGCTCATAAATTTTGTCAATCGAATAACCTCTTTCTAATGCTTCGGCTATTGCAAAAATCCTTTTATCGGTAGGTTCGGAAAGTTCCTTATCCAAGTTTTCAAATTCGAGATTATTTCCCACAAAACCATTCATTCCCACATCGAGCATTCTAATGGCTTTTTGTAGCGCTTCCTCAAAGCTTCTGCCGAGGGACATAACTTCGCCGACGGATTTCATTTCGGAAGTAAGCTGAGTACTTACCTGGTGAAATTTCTGCAAATCCCATCTTGGGAACTTTAGCGCAACATAATCGAGTGCAGGCTCAAAACAAGCTGAAGTTTCCTGTGTGATTATATTTTCTATTTCATTTAAAGCATAACCCAGCGATAACTTAGCTGCAATAAAAGCTAACGGATAGCCTGTTGCTTTAGAAGCCAAAGCGGAACTTCTGCTTAATCTCGCGTTTACTTCAATTATACGGTAATCTGAAGAGTTTGGGTTTAAGGCATATTGAATATTACACTCACCTACAACTCCAAGTTCTCGTATTAATTTTATTCCAATAGAGCGAAGCATAAAATTTTCTTTTGCCGAAAGTGTTTGAACAGGAGCAATAACAACGCTATCGCCTGTATGTATGCCCATTGGATCAATATTTTCCATCGAACAAATAGTAATACAATTATCGAAACGGTCTCTTACGATTTCATACTCAATTTCCTTCCAGCCTCGAAGAGATTTTTCAATTAATATTTGCTTTGTAAACTTAAAAGCTTTACTTGCTTTTTGAACCAACTCATCACGGTTTTCTACAATGCCCGAACCTAATCCACCCAGTGCGTAAGCTATTCTTACCATAACGGGATAACCGATTTTATTTGCGGCTTCTATTGCTTCATCTATATTATTAACGGTTTTACTTTTTGCAACTTTCAACCCGATTTCAGTTACCTTATTAATAAATAATAATCTATCTTCAGTAGATTGAATTGCTTTAATCGGCGTTCCCAATACCTTGATATTATGCTTTTCAAATACACCTTTCTCATAAAGTTCAACTCCTATATTCAGAGCGGTTTGACCTCCGAATTGAAGAAGAATGCCGTCAGGTTTTTCTTTTTCAATAATCTTTTCAACGAAGCCGGTTTTAATAGGCAGAAAATAAACTTTATCGGCAAAGTTTTCCGAAGTTTGAATTGTTGCAATATTAGGATTAATAAGCACCGTTGTTATTTTATCTTCTTTTAACGCTTTTATAGCTTGGCTTCCGGAATAATCAAATTCCCCGGCTTGACCTATTTGTAATGCTCCTGAACCGAGTATCAGTACTTTTTTAGGTTTACCTTTTTTTATCATTATAAAGCCCTCAAAAACATATCAAAAATAAATTCCGTGTCATCGGGACCGGGAGAAGCTTCCGGGTGAAATTGTGCTGCAAAAAACGGTTTTGAAATATGAATTATTCCTTCATTTGTCCCGTCATTATCGTTTACGAACCATTCACGCCAATCTTCCGGTAATGTTTCTACATCAACTGCGTAACCGTGGTTTTGTGAAGTGATATAACATCTTTTAGTCCCCATTTCATTACATGGTTGATTATGGCTATGATGTCCATACTTTAATTTATATGTGTCTGCACCGGCGGCTAATGCGATAATTTGAGAACCCAAGCATACACCTAAAACAGGTTTCCCATTTGATAAAACCTTTTTAGTGTTTTCTATGGTAGCTGCACACATTTTGGGATCGCCGGGTCCGTTAGAGATTAAGATACCGTCTGCGTTTTCTTTTGAAAAATCGTAATCGTACGGAACCCTTAATACCGTTATATTTCTAGCTAGAAATGCTTGAATAATATTATTTTTTGTCCCGCAGTCTACGAGAATAATTTTTTTACCGCTGCGTTTATATTCTACCGGTTCTTTAATGCTTACCTGTTTAACTAAATCCAGTTTGTTAGGGTCTTCGTATTCAATGTTTTTATTTTTGTCAATTACAATTTTTCCAAGCATAGTACCTTTTTCACGTAATTTTCTCGTAAGCATTCTGGTATCAATTCCATAAAGTCCGGGAATTTCTTGTTCAATCATCCATTCGGAAAGAGACTTTTTTGCACTCCAATGAGAATATTCTTTTGAGTAATCTGAAACAATAATCCCTCTGCAATGAATTCTGTCCGATTCAAAATTTTTATAAAGACCGTTTTCTTTCTCATCATCAGGTACGCCGTAATTCCCAATCAGCGGGTAAGTGAAAACTAAAATTTGTCCACGATACGATGGGTCGGTCATCGTTTCAGGGTAACCGACCATTCCCGTATTAAATATAACTTCGCCGTTGGTATTCCCCGGAAATCCGAAACTGATTCCGGTAAATTCCGAACCATCTTCAAGAAGTAACTTTGCAGTTAATGTTTTTTTATTCATAATTTTTTATTGGTTTTTAAAATTATCATAAATAGTTTGCATAAAAAAATAGCCACTCAATGAGCGGCTATTAGTTGTAGTCTCAATTATTTGATCTTCAATGATTTTATTTTCTTTAATTTTCTTTTTGTACAATTAATTAATCCAAAAAAGTTTTGTAAATATAATCGAAAGAGCAAACAGATACAATTTGATAATTAAAAAAAACTGTGGTTATTATCACTTATTGTACATCTGTTAAAAATAAAAAGTACAAGATTCTTAGAATCTTTAAAAATAAAATTTTTTGTAATATATAAGGTTCACTTAACTGTTGCTTTGCCATTCCAATAGAAGGAGATTCCGGGAATCTTTTCTCGGCTGCCGATGTCCACTCCTTGACATTAGGGTGAAAAGGTGTAAAGGTTTTACGAACCGTTCGTTATGCGTCGTTCGTATGTCGTAATTCTCGAGATGTCTCCGCTACGCTTACGCTTCGGTCGA
>CAZXJG010000176.1:0-6440 GCA_964640985.1 uncultured Melioribacteraceae bacterium
TTCTTAAAGTTTCTTTTCTGATTTTTTCTTGTAATTTTAATAAACCTTCTAAAAGCGCTTCAGGGCGCGGGGGGCAGCCGGGTACATACACATCTACGGGAATAACTCTGTCTATTCCTTTTAAAACACTATATCCATATTGCCAATAAGGGCCTCCGCTGTTAGAACAACTTCCCATTGATATAATATATTTCGGATCCGGCATTTGCTCGTACAATCTTTTAATACGAGTAGCCATTTTCAATGTTACGGTACCGGAAATAATTATTACATCCGATTGGCGGGGGGATGGTCTCGGGATCACTCCAAAACGGTCAAAATCGTAATGTGATGCTGAGGTTGCCATCATTTCTATTGCACAACACGCAAGTCCGAAACTTAATTGCCAAAGTGACGAAAGGCGTGCCCAATTTAAAAGGTCTTCTGCCTTTGCTACAACTATATTACCGTCTGAAAATTCTTTATCTAAAAAACCCATTAAATACTTTTTTTATTTTGAAACAATTTAAGCAGCGTTTTCTTTTTTATTATTATAGTTATCAATTTTAATTTTTTTAAGTTCTTTTATAATTGGTGGATTTATTTCTGCTCTTTCCCATTCTAAATCTCCTTTCCGCCATTCGTATGCCATTCCTAAACCTAAAATAATCAGAAAAATAGCGCCTACAATAAATCCGCTAACACCGAAGTTTTTATAAGTTAATGCCCAAGGAAATAATAAAACCACTTCAACATCAAAAATTAAAAATATTAGAGCTATTACGTAAAATCTAATATTAAATTTTATCCACGGAGTTCCTATTGGATTTTCACCACATTCGTAAGTTTTTAACTTTTCTTTGGTAGGTCTGGCGGGTCTAATAATTTTAGATGCAAACAGCGTTATGCCAACAAAACCAATGGCTAAAAGAAAGAATACAAAAATTTTACCGAATTCCGTTAACATAATTTCCACTAATTCCAAAAATTTTATTCGGAAAATTACGACAAGGGGGTATGAATGTCAAGCATGCGAATTTCAAAATTTAAATTTTTATTCTTAGAACAATTAATGAGACTATTGTTTTACAAAATACGCTATAATTAATAAATATACCAAATAAAAAATTCTGATTTTTCCCTTTTGTTAATTTATTTTTAATAAATTATAATTTTGATATAACATGTTAAGTTTTTGATTTTTAATTGCAACAAATTTCTGTTATGGCTTTTATAAGAAGAATAAATAAAAGTATTTTGATTAATTATGAAAAAATATTCTTTATTAGAAAGAAGAATGGAATTTTAGAAAAGGGAAATTTCAATAAAGCTTTATAGTAATTGTACTGACTTTAATTAGCTTATCCCTTATAATTTTATGTTTTCTTTTCATAATTAAAAAAACAGTATATTTGGAATATTTTTTTCTATTGAATTAAAAACAAACTAACCATATAACCACAAGTGAGGAATTTATGAATCATAAAATAAATGATTATAAAAATCTTTCTATTGATGATGTATTAAGTGAATTTATGACTGATAAAAACGGGGGATTAACTAAACATGAAGCCGAGAAAAGATTCAAAAAATATGGACCGAACGAAATTCCTGAGAAAGAAGAAAGTACATTTCACAGAATATTCAGACGTTTTTGGGGACCTATTCCCTGGATGATTGAAATTGCTGCTATTCTTTCGGCTGCGGTTGGTAAATGGGATGATTTTATAATTATTATGACTTTGCTTTTTGTAAATGCCGGATTAGATTTTTGGCAGGAAAGCAAGGCATTAAGTGCTCTTAAAGTTCTAAAAAACAAACTTGCCCATAAGGCTACTGTTTTAAGAGACGGTATATATAAAACAATTGATTCATCACTGCTTGTACCTGGAGATATTATAAAAATTAAAATTGGTGAAATTATTCCAGCCGATGTTAAACTTTTGGACGGGGAATATTTGCAAATTGATCAAGCTGCATTGACGGGAGAATCTTTACCTGTTACCAAAAATGTGTCTGATATTGCTTATGCAAATGCGGTTGTAAAAAAAGGCGAAATGATTGCGGTTATTCTTGCAACCGGATTAAATACGTTTTTTGGGAAAACCGTTGCATTGGTTGCAAAAGCAGAAAAAGAACAAAAAAGCCATTTTCAAAAAATGGTTATGCAGGTTGGCAATTATTTAATAACCATCACACTTATAATGGCGGCAATCATTTTGCTTTCGGCTTTTTATCGGCACGAAAATATGCTTAATATTATTAGATTTACACTTGTACTTACCGTTGCGGCTATTCCGGTTGCTTTGCCCGCTGTTCTTACAGTTACAATTGCAGTAGGTGCTATGCGATTAGCAAAGCTAAAGGCAATTGTAAGCAGACTTGCTGCTATAGAAGAAATTGCCGGAATTGATATTTTATGTTCCGATAAAACCGGTACGTTAACCAAAAACAAAATGACAATTGATAAACCTGTACTCATCGGAAATTATTCGGAAGATGAACTTATGCTTTACGCCGGCATGGCTTCGAAGGAAGAAAATAATGACCCTATCGAAATACCGATTTATGATTATTTAAAAAGCAAAGGCATTTATGAAAAATTGTCCGATTTTAAACAAGAAAAATTCAAACCTTTTGACCCGGTTATTAAAAGAACCGAAGCTATTATAAATAGCCAAGACGGCACATTTACTGTTATAAAAGGTGCTCCGCAAGTTATTCTGGAACTTTGTAAAAATATTGAAGCCGAAACAATTTTAAAACCTGTAAATGATCTTGCAAAAAAAGGTTATAGAACAATTGGAGTCGCAATAAAAAAAGATTCGGATGAAACTTTTAATTATATCGGTTTAATTCCGCTGTTCGATCCTCCGCGTGACGACGCAAGAGAAACATTAAAAGAAGCTGAAGAGCTTGGACTAAGTATTAAAATGATTACGGGAGATAATGTTGCAATCGCAAAACAAATTTCTGCAAAATTAGGACTCGGTACGAAAATTCTCGAATCGAAAAAATTATTAGGTAGCGGAGGACATGAAGAATTTTTAATACTCACTAAAATATTATCAAAAGCAATATTTAATAAATTAGATTCGAAAATATCAGAAGAAAAACTCGATAGTTTGGCAGCCGAAATTACCGATGAAGTGGAAAAACAAATTTCTGTAACTGTTTTGCCGAAAGGAACCATAAAATCTCACGAATCGGAAATAATTGAAATAATTGAAAATGCAGACGGATTTGCACAAGTATTTCCCGAAGATAAATATATAATTGTAGATAAACTTCAGAAAAAAGGACATATTATCGGTATGACCGGTGACGGAGTTAACGATGCACCTGCTCTTAAAAAAGCCGATGCCGGCATTGCAGTTTCGGGAGCTACCGATGCAGCAAGAGCTGCTGCCGATTTAATTTTACTTACACCGGGTATTTCCGTTATAATTGATGCTATTAAAGAATCGAGAATTATTTTTGAAAGGATGAAAAGTTATGCCATTTATAGAATTGCCGAGACAATTCGTATTGTTTTGTTTATGACGCTCGCTATTTTGGTTTTTAACTTTTATCCGGTTACCGCTATTATGATTATTTTACTTGCGTTGTTAAATGATATCCCGATTCTTTCCATTGCTTACGATAACACAAGAATTGACAAAAAACCTGTCAAGTGGAATAAATCGGAATTATTCGGACTTTCAACACTGTTAGGTTCAGCAGGTGTAGTTTCATCTTTTGTTGTGTTTTTTATTTTAGAAAAATATACTTCATTATCGCAAGAAACTATTCAATCTATTATTTTTGTTAAATTAATTATTGCCGGGCATCTTACAATTTATAATACACGAACAAACGATTGGTTCTTTAAAAAACCCTATCCATCGTCTATATTGTTTTGGTCTTCGTTTTCAACTGCAGTTTTGGGAACATTATTCGGAGTTTACGGAATTCTAATACCGGCTATAGGATGGGTATGGGGTATCTTGGTTTGGCTGCTTGCAGGCTTTTTCTTCTTATTTAATGATACTCTTAAGGTCTTTTATTATCGCAATATCCTGAATGAAAATAAATTACTCGGACTTCATATTCATCGGCAGCATATTAATAAACGCTTATAATTAACTATAAATAAAGAGGCTTTTATGTTTCAGAAAATCTTATTCCCAACGGATTTTTCTAAAAAATCCGAAAAGGTTAAAATTGAATTAAAGGAATTATCCGATTGTAATGTGGATGAAGTGATTTTACTTCATGTAATTGATAAACGTAAATTATCATTTTCGTCATTACTAAATAAAATTGAAAATAGCGATTCCATACATGACAAAATAATAACTCATATTAATAAAACATTGGAAACTTGGAAGGAAGATTTAGAAAAAGACGGTTTAAAAGTTACTTCCGTTATAAAAGAAGGTATCCCTTATGATGAAATATTGAAATTAAGTAAAGAAGAAAATATAACTTCTATAATAATAGGTGATGTTGGTCATAATATTATTGAAAAAATGATATTAGGCAGCACAGCCGAAAAAGTATTGCGATTAGCACATATTCCTATAATCTTGATTAAATAATCTTGATTAAATAATCTCGATTAGAATTAAAATATTTTTCAATTAAACAATGAAGAGAAAATTATGCTAAATAAAATTTTATTTCCTGTCGATTTTTCAGAAGGTGCCGAAAAAGCGAAAGATAGGCTTTTGGAAATTAATAATTGCAAAATCGGTAAAATCATTTTATTACACGTAGTGGAGAAAACACTTTTTTCCTATTCCCCATATAATGAATTGATTTTAAGCGATTTATATAGTGAAAAGGAAGAAATAGAATTTGCCGAAGAAAAACTTAAAGTATGGAAAAAAGATCTCGAAATAAAGGGAATTAAAGTTGAGACAAAAGTATTAACCGGCGACCCTTTCGATAAAATACTTGAATATTGCGATAACGAAAATTGCACATCAATTTTTATCGGATATAAAGGAATTGGAGAAAATAACGAATTGTTTATCGGAAGCACCGCCGATAAAATTGCACGTAAAGCCGACGTCCCTGTAATTGTTGTTAGATAAGACTATTATTGACATATTTAAAATTGTAAATTAATTAAAAATAAATGGTTATTGTGGACGAACGCAGTAAAGGAAAAGATTCCCGAAATCTTAACTGCAAAATTTCCTGGAATACAATATCCCCTTAATTTTTGAGATTTCGGGAATCTCCATCTAGAACTTACAAGCAAGTGAAAGAAAGTATCTAAAAATAAATTTTACAGCAAAATATTTAATGATTATTTTTGCTATTATTAAAAGGATTTAAAATGAGACATAAAATTATAAATGGTGACAGTCGTCAAATGATTGAACTCGAAGACAATTCAGTTGATTTAGTTATCACTTCGCCACCATATTGGCAATTAAAAGATTACGGAACGGAAAACCAAATAGGATATAATGATAGTTATGAAGAATATATTAACAACTTAAATCTTGTTTGGAAAGAGAGCTATCGTGTTCTTAATAACGGATGTCGTTTGTGTGTAAATATTGGAGACCAATTTGCGAGAGCAGTATATTACGGAAGATATAAAGTAATACCAATTCGGACAGAAATTATTAAGTTTTGTGAAGCTATTGGTTTTGATTATATGGGGGCTATTATTTGGCAAAAGAAAACAACATCAAATACAACCGGTGGAGCTTCTTTAATGGGTAGTTATCCAATGCCAAGAAATGGAATTTTGTCAATTGATTATGAATTTATTTTGTTATTTAAAAAACTTGGAGCACCAATAAGGCCAAATAGAGAATTAAAAGAACGGTCAAAAATGACCAAAGAAGAGTGGAAAGAATATTTCGCAGGTCATTGGAATTTTGGGGGAGCAAAACAAGATGGGCATATTGCAATGTTTCCGGAAGAATTACCAAAAAGACTTATTAAAATGTTTTCTTTTGTAGGCGATACTGTCCTTGACCCATTTCTTGGAAGTGGAACAACTTCGCTTGCAGCAAAAAAATTAAATAGAAATTCTGTTGGTTATGAGATGAACCCTGATTTTATTCCTTTCATTGAAAAAAAATTAGGAATAAATCAAGGCGACATTTTTAATTCTGATTATAGCTTTATAAAACAAGAAAAGATAAAGACCGACTTTAAGAATGAAATAGAAAAACTTCCATATATTTTTAAAGACTTTCACCATTTTGATAAAAAAACAGACCCTAAGAAACTTCAATTTGGTTCAAGAATTGACCAAAATAGTTCAACAAAAAGAGAAGAATATTATTCAGTAAAAGAAATTATTAGCCCCGAATTAATTAAACTAAATAATGATTTACTAGTTAGACTTATTGGCGTTAAAGAAAAAAAGGAAGTAAACGGAAAAGCTATTAAGTTTTTGCAACTCAAAACAAAAGGACAAAAAGTTTTTCTAAAATATGATGAAACCAAACACG
>CAZXJG010000177.1:0-6347 GCA_964640985.1 uncultured Melioribacteraceae bacterium
CCGCTGTGCAGCGGCGGCACCGGCATCGGTAGCTGCTTTTACTGCACCGACATCTCCTCTTACCATCACAGTTACATATCCACCGCCAATTGTTTCTTTGCCAATTAGTTCAACTTTTGCCGCTTTAACCATAGCATCGGCTGCTTCGATGGAACCAACTAAACCTTTGGTTTCAATCATTCCAAGTGCATCTAAAGTCATAAGTATGCTCCCAATTTTATTGATTAATGTTATCGAAAATAATTTATAAACGCATTAATGTCAATTATAATATTGTAATTCTTACTATTATTTATACTCAACCAAATTTATAATATTCCATGAGTATCCAAGTAATCTTGTAAAATTATAGCGGCTGCTTCTCTATCTACCCTTGCTTTTTCCCGTCTTTTTTTCTTCGATTTAACACTCTCAATAATTTTATCTTTGGCGATTTTAGAAGAATACGATTCATCGATATATTCAATGGGTATTTTAGTAACATGCTCCAATTGTTCTTTGAATTTTTCTACAAGATATGTGCTTTTAGATTTTTCGCCGTTTTCTTTAATTGGATATCCTAAAATTATTTTTTTTACATTTTTCTCTACTAAAATTTTTTTCAAATTAATAAAAAAACGGTTGTCATTTTGCAAAGTAATTAACGAATAAGAGAATAATCTCAAAGGATCGGTTATTGCAATACCTATCCTTTTTTCACCATAATCTATCGATAAATATCTTTCTTTTTCTTTCATTTTTTGTTTCAAATTTTCTAAAATTATTTAATTTTTTTGCTGCATCTATTTTCGAAAAAATTTAACCGAATACTTCTTTTATTAAAAAATGTAAGTTCAATTCATAACTTAATTTATACTTTGTTTTATCAATTAATTGTTTATATACACTAAAACAGGCAATGAAAATTCCACATAAATTTTTAATGTTTTAAGAATTAAATCGTTCGGCAGAGTAAATCCCGGATGTTTTTTTAAGTCGATCAATTAAATGATTAAGATGTTCCAAATTTTTAACATAAACCGTTACCGTACCTTGAAATAACGAATCTTTGGAACTTATATTAACAGATTTGATATTTGTACTATTATAATTTGTAATTGAATTTGAAAGAGCTTGCAAGATACCGGGTTTGTCTTCTCCTCTTACTTTAATTCCGGCAACAAAAAATGAACCTTCTGTATTCGGCCATTCAACCGGCACTAATCGGTCTTCATTTTTTTTAACCATATTTATTAAATTCACACAATTTTTCCGATGAATTTTAATACCTTCACCAATTGTTATATATCCTACAACAGCATCACCCGGTATCGGATTACAGCATTTTGCAAAATTATAAACAATTCCTTTATGTTCACCTTCTACAAGTATTCCACCTGCAGCTTTTCTTGCAACTTTTGCAAAATCTTCAAACTTAATATCATTTTCTTTTTTTTCTTCTACTTCTTTAGGATTTAAGATTTCATCCAACTGAATTTGCTCTAACGCAATAGCCTTATAAAATTGCGAAGGATTTTCAAACTTCAATTTTCTTGTTAGTTTATTAATATCACTATTATTAAATGAAAGTTTTAATTTCTTTACTTTTTTCTCCCAAATATTGCGCCCAATCTCAACAGTTCGTTCATCTTCTTTTTTAATAAATTTTCTAATATTTGCTTTTGCTTTATGAGTATGAACAAATTCCAACCAGCTTGGATTTGGTTTTTGGTTTTTTGAAGTTAATATTTCTACCCTATCACCGCTATGAAGTATTGAATTAAGGGGTACAATTTTGCCGTTAACTTTAGCGCCGATACAGTGATATCCAACCCGGCTGTGAATTTCGAATGCAAAATCGACAGGAGTGGAATTTATTGATAATCTTTTTAAATCGCCCTTTGGAGTAAAAACATAAATTTCATCTTGATAAAGATTTAATTTAAAACTGGCTAAAATTTCATGAGTTGCTTCATCCCTATTCACATTTTCAAAAATATCACGAACCCAATTTACCCATTCTTCAAGATCGTTATCGGCACCATATTGACCTTCTTTATATTTCCAATGAGCGGCGACACCTCTTTCGGCAATTTCGTGCATTTTTCTTGTACGAATTTGAATTTCTACCAACTTACCTTCGGGACCTACAACAGTAGTATGAATTGATTGATAATTATTTTTTTTGGGAATAGAAATATAATCTTTGAAGCGGTCTGAAATCGGCTTATAAAGTTGATTAACAATTCCAAGAACATAATAACACTCGTTAGGATCATTATTTTCGAGAATAATACGAATAGCCAATAAATCATAAATTCCTTCAAAAGTTGTATTTTGCTTTATCATTTTTCTATAAATGCTGTATAAATGTTTTGGCCTGCCGCCAATTTCAAATTTCAGCCCATGTTCTTTTAAACGTTGTTCAATTGGTTTTCTTAATTTACTTATAAATGCTTCACGCTCTTTCCGTTTATCTTTAATCTTTTTTGCAATTTCTTCATAAGCCTGCCTGTTCAAATATTTAAAAGCCAAATCTTCTAATTCCCACTTTACACGTCCTAATCCAAACCGGTTGGCAAAGGGAGCATAAATTTCAAAAGTTTCTTTTGCAATTCGACGCTGTTTTTGCGGAGATACAAATTCTAAAGTTCGCATGTTGTGCAGCCGATCGGCAAATTTTACTAAAATTACACGTACATCTTTAATCATAGATAAAAGTAATTTTCTGTAATTTTCTGCCTGAATAATTTCTTGTCCGCGAAAAACACCGCTTATTTTTGTTACTCCGTTTACAATATCGGCAACTTCTTTACCGAATTCTTTTTCTATAAATTCAATATCATATTCAGTATCTTCCACAACATCGTGAAGTAAAGCCGCCACTACGGAAATATCATCCAACGGAATTTCCCGCGCAACAATCATCGCCACTTCATAAGGGTGATTAAAATAAGGTTCACCCGAAGCCCGATGGTTATTTTTATGCGCTTCGAAACTTAAATTGAAACTCTTTTCAATTAATGCTTCGTTTACATCAATCAAGTTTTTTTTACACTCTTCGATTAATGCATTAAACATTTTTCTATATTTAATACTGGCAAACATTTATTTGTTTTTTTTAATGTCTAAAATGATTTATTTGAATAATAATCAATAAAAATTTATTTCCCCGTCAAAATTTTAAGTAACTTTTTTCTTAATTTTTTTACTCGTTCCAATCTATTACCTAATTTAGTAAGAACGTAACTATTAATATCCTTTATACTTAAAATTTGATTACAAAGTTCTAAAGCTTTCCGATATTTACCAAGAAATTCATAATGCATAGCAATTTTATGCTTTAGCTCTATCTGATAATAAATATTTTTGATGCCGTCATCACGATAAGATTTAAGAATTTTTTCAAGTACAACTATTGCTTTTCCCCTATTGATGCCGGTATATGCATGCGCCAAACCGTATAAAAAAATTCTGCTTTTAGGATATTTATTCAAACCTTTTTGAGCAATTTCTTTTGCTTTTTGGAATTTTTTTTCATGAATATAAATCCAAACAAGCGATTCAATACCAATAGGATAAAGGTAAGATTTAGCTCGAATCCCTTTTGTTAAGTATTTTATACCTTCTATACGCTTATCTTGCACAAAAGGAAGCCAGTTAAGCGCTTTTGCATTTGCGCTTAGCCAGTATTTAAACATACCGATTGCTATGTACGCATCATAAAATGTTGAATCTATTTCCAAACATTTTTGGAACGATGAAAGCGATGTTAAACTGTTTGTCAGAGCATTAAAATAATCTCTCATTAAATAATTATTATAAGCGGTTAAGCCGACCGTCAAAGCTGCAAAATAATTATTCCATACATTATTGTCATTCTTTCCCAATAAACTATCGCTCTGTTGACGTGCAATTTTCAATAACATATTTATACGCTTCTCATTTAACGGTTTAACAAAATCAGAAGATTTTGAAAACTCTGTAAGTACAAGTAAAATTTTACCAAACGGAATATTGGGATAATCGTTATTTAATTTACCAAATATATTTTCAGCTTCAGAAAAATTATTATTGTACAAATTGGATAGCCCCTTCCTTGCAAGGTAATCTACTTTAGCAATAGGATAACTTTGCGCATAAATAACAATAGGGAAAAACAGGAAAAAAAATAAATTATAGCGTACCAAAAGTTCTGTCTCCTGCATCGCCTAAGCCGGGCAAAATAAATCCGTTTTCATTTAGCCCTCTATCAAGTGAAGCTGTATAAATAAGAACATCCGGATGATCCCTACCCATTTTTTCAACACCTTCGGGAGCTGCAATCAAACTTGCCAATATTAAATCTTTTGCTCCTGTTTTTTTCAAAAACGACATTGCCGCCGAAGCACTGCCGCCGGTTGCAAGCATCGGATCGAGAACAATTACTTTCGATACTTCCAATTTGCTTGGTGTTTTGTAATAATAATCTATCGGTTTTAAAGTTTTTTCATCGCGCTTTAAACCGATGTGCCCTACTTTTGCAGAAGGTATCATTTCAATAAATGAGTTCACAAAACTGAGTCCGGCTCTAAGAACAGGTACCAAAACTATTTGCTGCCTAAGTCTATAGCCTTTTGTTATTTCTAAAGGAGATTCTATTTCACATTCTTCCAATTTAAAATTTTTACTTATCTCTATCGCTAAAGCATAAGCAATTCTACGAACCGCTAAACGAAATTGATATTCTTTAGTTGACTTATCCCGCAAAAAAGTAATATCTCTTTTTATTAATGGATTGTCTACAATTTGTAAGTTTTTCATTTAAACTCCTCTTTAATTTTTCTTCCAAGAATTGATAAAATATTTATAAACGGCGATTGAGGCGGAGTATAATTAAAATTAACATCGGTTAAAGTACCGGCTTTAATTTTACTCCGAATCATCATCGAAATAAAATCGGCATAACCGGTAACTTCACCTCCCCCAATAAATGATGCACCTAATAAACTAAGATCATTTTTATCAAAAATAATTTTCCCAAATACTTTTTGACTTTCCGGCATTACATGAATAAGATTATAAGCAACCGCATTTACAACGGAAATATTTTTTTTTGATTTTTCCGCTTCGTTATAATTTAAACCCACTAATGCAAGAACGTTATCAAACAACTTAACAGCACTATTTTTTATGACCGGTTTTGCAACTTTATTATCTCCGGCAGCATTAGCACCGGCAATGTGCCCGTATTCGTGAGCAATAGTGGCAAAAGGCATATAATCCGGTCTGCCTGTAATTGCACTGATAACCTCAATATTATCCCCGGCGGCAAATATAAACGGATCTGAAGTTCGTAATTTATTATCGACTTTTATGCCCCCAAAACTTCCAATCTCCAAACCGGCAGATAATGCTAATTTGATATTTGGGGTAACCCCAATTGCAGTAATTATTAAATCCGATTCAAGAAATTCATCGTCGGCTTTTACATTTGTAATTTTATTCTCTCTTATAACAAACGAAATATTTTTAACCGGACCCTTAAATTCAATCCCATTATTTTGTATTATATTCAGAATAAGCCGGCTTATTTCCATATCGGCATTAGGCATTGGTAATGGTGCCGTTTCAATTATTGTAACATCCATCCCTAATTTCTTAAATACTTCCGCCGTTTCCAATCCAATATAACCGGCACCAATTACGATTACATTTTTTACTTCATTTTTTTTAAGATAATTCTCAATATTCAGATAATCGTTAACGGATTTAAGCGTAAAAGCATTCAATGTATTAACCGGAATTGCCGGTATTTTTTTTGCAACTGAACCGGTCGTAAGTATTAGCCTGTCGTAATTATATCGATTCTTATCATTTGTTTTGAGATTAATTACATCTATTGTCTTGTTTTTTCTATCAATTTTTTGAACCAAATGATGTGTATAAACTTTAACACCTTTTTTTTGAAAGAACGATTTTTCATCGAAAAAAATTATCTTTTTATAATCTTTAATTTTACCGCTAAGAACATACGGGATTTCGCACGTACCGGTTGAAATAAAGTTTGATGCTTCAAACATCATTACACGTACATTGGGATTAACTCTTTTTGCTTTTGCCGCTGCACTTGGTCCGGCAGCATTACCGCCTACGACAATTATATTGTTAATATTGTTTATTTTGCTGCTCAATCTACTGTTTAATTGTATTTTTTAATCTAACAAATTGATTATTAACTTATAAATATAAAGATTTTTTCAGTTTTAATTTGTCATGGTTAAATAATATTTCGAAGTGTTACATAAATTTTAACTAATTATTAATGGTGCAGGTGAAAACGAAATAATAAACACAAATAAGCTGAAATAGCCAATTGCCATTCTAAC
>CAZXJG010000178.1:0-6345 GCA_964640985.1 uncultured Melioribacteraceae bacterium
TATTCAGTATTTCTTCCCGCGTTTGAACGTACATATCCTTTTTCAATTCATTTTTTCCTGCTTCGCAAAGTGTTTTAATTGAATGCGGAGTCATTTCCGAATGAAATTGAAGGGCAATTACATTTTTTTTGTATACAAATGCTTGGTTTTTACATGCAGTGCTTTCCGCTATTCGTGTTGCATTTTCCGGAAGATTAAATGTATCGTTATGCCAGTGAAACACGTTTAACTTGTCCGGCATAAAATTAAAGTAAGGATGTTTTTTTGCTTCTTCGTTAAATTGAACCGGAAACCAGCCGATTTCTTTATATTTGTTTTTATAAATTTTTGATCCTAACGCATTTGCAATAAGTTGTGAACCTAAACAAATTCCCAAAACTTTTTTGTTTTTTTCAATTGCTTCCCTAATAAACATTTTTTCTTTTTTAAGCCAAGGATATTTTTCATCATCATCAATGCTCATTGGACCTCCCATAACTATGAGAAAATCAAAATCGGAGAGTTCCGGCAATTGAAAGTTTTGATAAAAATTAGTAAATGAAACCGGATAATTTTTACTTTTCAGCCAATTTTTGATACAGCCTATGCCTTCGTAACTGACATGCTGAAATATATGTGTTCTCATAATTTAGTCCTTTTATAGATTAATAAAATTAACGTTTCCGTTTATCATTATTGGATTCGCAGTTAATATTCGGAATAAAATAAATTACCGGAATGATAATCTTAGAAAACATTAAACGAAATTAATTTTAATATTAACAATTTCAGGTCTGCTTACAGTACGCATTGGCGGACCCCATCCTCCTATTCCGCACGAAACATAAAAATGTGTATCTCCAATTTTTCTATATCCCATACTGATTTCATAAATTGCTTTTGTAATAAAGTTAAACGGAAATAGTTGTCCGTGATGTGTGTGACCCGAGAGCTGTAAATCTATATTATTTTTAACTGCTTGTTTCAACTTAAACGGTTGATGATCCAAAAGTATAATCGGCAAAGTTTTATCAATACCTTTGATAATATTCTGCAGGGTTTCTCTATTTTTATTTGTGTACGATTTACTTAATAAATCTTCTCTTCCTACAAGATAAAAGCTTTCGTCGATTTTTACATATTCGTCACTAAGTAATTTGATACCATGCTGAAGGATGTATTTTTTTGCTTTACTAATTCCGCCGATAAATTCGTGATTACCGGTAACGGCATATATGCCGTATTTTGATTGTAAATTTTCCAGCTCTTTGCCAACGTTTTTTACTAATGCATAAGAAATATCTTCGTCAATTATATCGCCGGGAATTAAAATTATATCCGGGTTCAAACTATTTATTTTATTTACAACATTCCGTAAAAAAGATTTACCGAAAATTGTTCCGAGATGTAAATCCGAAATCATGACAATATTCAATTTTTCTAACTCATTTGCCCGTTTGCTTATCGCGATTTTAATTGTTTTAATAATAGGGAATCGGGTATTGAAAAAACCTGCAATTGAAATTACGGAAACAAAAATCACTATAAAAAGCATTAGATAAATTTTTGTCGACTCGGAATTATTTATTATAGAAGAAGGGTAAAAATTAAGCGGATAATTTAGCCATTCTATAAAATCGATGATTACCAGTACAAGGAAAAAATAGATCATCATTCCAAACCAAACAGCGCCAATCCAAACAACTAACGTAGAAAAAAATGTTACGGAAATTTTTTCTAATAATCTGCCTATAATATAAGATAAGGATAGAAAGATAATTCCGATAATAAGGTAAATTCGTAAAGGTGAATCGGTTGGTAAAAAGAAGAGCCCCCACTCAATTATATAGAAATTTATTGATGCAGAAATTATGAAAACAATCGAAAAAAAAAGTATAAACTTTGTCTTATTCATTTTATGGAAACGAAAAAATTAAACAGGAATTTTTTTGTTAATTGCTTTACGATAAAGCTCTGAATATTTTTTTGCAGATGTTTTCCAGCTATGATTAGTCTTCATGCCGTTAAGTTGAATTTTCCTCCAAATTTTTTTATTATGAAAATATTTTACCGCTCTATGAATAGCATCGGAGAGTGAATAGCCGTTATAATCGTAAAAAGAAAAACCGTTACCGGTACTAAGTCCGAAATTCAGCATTTCATCCCAATCAAAGATAGTATCTGCAAGTCCGCCTGTTTTTCTTACAATTGGTACGGTACCATATTTCAAAGAATAAAGCTGGTTCAACCCGCATGGTTCATATTGTGACGGCATAAGGAAAATATCAGCTCCGGCCTCAATTAAATGAGATAGTTTATTATTAAAACCGATATAAGCGGCAACTTTTTCAGGATGGGTTTGTGCCAAAGATTCAAAGAAAAACTCATATTCGCCTTCACCGCTTCCTAAAATTATCCACTGTATATCAAGGTCCATCAGGTGTGGCAGTGTATCGGTAATAATATCAAAACCTTTTTGTGTAACAAGTCTCGATATAATTCCAATTAAAGGAATGTTTTTATTAAAAGGCAAATCCATTTTTTCACATAAAAATTCTTTATTCTTTATTTTAACGGTGATATTACGTTTCGAATATTGAAACGGAATCAAAGTATCATGTTCGGGGCACCAAGTTCTACAATCAACACCATTCAAAATACCGTAAAAGTCGTCGGAGCGATTAAGCAGAACGGTGTCTAATTCTGCGCCATATTTTTTTGTAAGAAGTTCGTTTGCATAAGTTTCACTAACCGTATTAATTATATCGGCATAAAAAATTCCTGCTTTTAAAAAATTAGTTTCTCCATTCAACTCAACAGGTCCGCCCGGATAAAATAGTTCATCCCGGATTTCAGCACGTTTAATTGTTTCTTTTGGGAATCTGCCTTGGTAACCGATGTTGTGCATTGTTAAAATTACGGCAGTTTTACTAAAAAGTTTATCCCAGCTATAATTTTCTTTTATGTAAAGCGGAATAAGAGCAGTCTGCCAATCATTACAGTGAATAACATCCGGTGCCCACTGCAAATGCTGCATGGTTTCAATTACACTTTTTTGAAATAAAATAAAACGGGAATCTTCATCCCAGTCGTTGGTATAAATATGACCGCGATGGAAGTATTGCGGAGCGTCTATAAAATAAACTTCAATTTCCGAATCGGGTAAATGACTTTTATAAATTTTAACATTTTGTGCAACACCCCCTACACGAACCTTCATTGTCCCAATGGAATCTAAATATTCAATATGGTAACTGTTTTCATCAATTGTAGAATATTTAGGCATAAAGATTTTGACTTCAACGCCTAAATTAAATAGTTCTATAGGCAGCGTGCCTGCAACATCTGCTAAACCACCGGTTTTAGCAAAAGGGTAAACTTCACTTGAAACAAAAGCTATTTTAATATTATTCATAATGAAAGAATCTAAAACTTAAAATTTAATACTTCAGATATTAATTACAAAGGAATTTTAAACGAGATTTAGAGTAAATGTTGGTTACTTCATTTTTACTCTGACATCTACTGCGGTAAAACCGCCGTTCATTGATAAAAGCAAAGGATTAATATCAAATTCATCTATCTGTTTATTCTCAATCAGCATAATTGCAGCTTGTTTAATAATCCTTTTCAGTTCTGAAATATCGGTAGATTTTTCTCCACGCACACCTTTTAAAATTTTACCGATAGATGTATTATTAATCATTTCATTTATATCTTCTTCACTGCAAAATGCAGATATAAGTGAAGAATCGTTATAAACCTCAACATATTTACCGCCTGAACCAAACATAATAATCGGACCAAATGAGAAATCTCTATATCCACCGATTAATATCTCATGTTTTGCAATAATATAAGGCTGAATTTGAAATTTTTCTATTTTATATCCAATTTTATTAAAGCTTCTCTTTATTGAACTTGTAGCCGGTAGCAACTCATCTTTATTTTTGATGTTTAATTTAACGGCATTGAGTTCCGATTTATGAGTAATTTTTTTATTAAGTCCCTTTACTACTATGGGGAATTCGATATCAATTAGCCGACTAATTTGTTCAGGTGCAACAAAAAGATTTTTCACAACAGGTATTTTATATTCGGTGAATAATTTTTGAGCTTCTTCTGTAGATAGAAAACCGGATTTAAAATTTTCGATACTCTTATTAGATATATTAATTAAAGATTTATATTCCCTTAAATTATTTTTGATTTTATCTCTTTTCTTAGAATAGAATATCATATTGGATAATACCTTTGCAGGATCTTCAGGATTCTTAAATAAAGGAATCTGCTTTTTCGAATTGAGCCTGTATTTCTCCCAAAATTCCGGCAAAGGCATTACAACTTGAAAAATCGGTTTTTTTTGCTGAAGATTATTAATAGATTCTACAACGTCAAATGGTTTAACCATTACAGGTTCTACGAAAATAGAAATTACGGCATCAACATTATCATCTTGTGTAATGATTTTATTTACGGTTTTATAGGTTAAAACATCACCGCCGGGCAGAAGGTCAACCGGGTTCTCAACGCTTCCTTCAGGATGTACAACTTTTTTTAATTTTAATTTGGTGGATTTGCTTAATTCTGCAAGCTTTAAGCCGAATTTGTTTAATGCATCAATAGTTAGAATTGCCGGACCGCCGGCATTAGTAATAACGGCAATACGGTTTCCTTTGGGAATAGCAAAATTTTCGAAACCTTTGGCAGTATTAAAAAGCTCATTTAAATCTTTAACACGGATTATACCGAATTGCTTTAAAAGAGAATCAACTACGTTATCACTTGAACTTAAAGCTCCGGTATGAGAAGATGCCGCTTTCATACTTTCTGTAGTATTCCCTGCTTTTAAAACGATTGTCGACTTTGTGATTTTACCTTCGGCAAATAATTTTATAAAGTCCAGCCCATCAACAAAACTTTCCAAATAAAAAGTTATTGTTCTGATGTTTGGATCTTTCTGCCAGAAATTAAGAATGTCATTTTCATTTATATCGGCTTTATTACCAACACTAATAAGGTGTGCAAATTTAATATTTGTTTCTCTAAGTGAATTTAATACGGCAGCAGCAAGGGCTCCGCTTTGTGATAAAAATCCCGTAGAGCCTTTTTGGGGTTTTTCGGCAACAAAAGTTGCGTTTAACTTTGTTGTATCCAAAGTATTTATTACTCCCATACAATTAGGACCAATTAGGCGTGCACGATTTTCCTTTATTTTTGCAATTATCCTATTTTCAATTTCTTCTCCTTCTTTCCCGATTTCTTTAAAACTGGCAGTTATAAGAATATTTGATTTTACGTTTTTTGAAGGGAGAATTTCAATGGATTCTTCAACAAATTTTTTCGGCACTACTACTATAGCTAAGTCTATTTTATTTTTTATTTCATTAATTGAATGATAGCATTTATACTCAAGAATTTTATCCGCTTTGGGGTTGACCGGATAAACTTTACCTTGATATCCATAGCTTTTGATAGATTTCAAAATTTCAAATCCAATACTTTTTTCTTTGGTTGATGCACCTATTAAAGCAAGTGAATCGGGATAGAAAAATTTTTTAATTAACTGCATAAATTCCTTTTCTTTAATTACTCTTAATTTTTTTAATTTAACATACTAATTTCAGTAAAAATTTGATAAGAGTTTACTCAAAAAATTTTGAATAGAGTATAATGTAAGTGTAATTAGTTAATTCTTAAAAAAGACATAATAAAAGTTAGCAATTCAGAGCCAAATTTTTTGTAGGATAGGAATTGAATGCTTTTATTAAAATTAGTGTGGTACTTTAATTTTTGGTATTTATTTTAAGATAATTTTTTTTAGTGATTCGTCGATAGCATGTTTAAATTTATCTAAACTAACAGGTTTTGAGAAAATATATTCTAAACCAATGTCTTTATAATTTTGTATGATACCATCATTTAACTCACTGCTTAAAACAATAACAGGCGGTTTAATTTTAATTTTATCGTCCAAATCAATTTGTTTAACTAAATCGATTCCACTCATTACCGGCATAAGGTGATCGGTAATAATTAAAGCAGGGGGTGATGATTTTACAATATTATAAGCTTCTTTTCCGTTTGCGGCTTCAACAATGTTATAATTCGGCACAAAACTTTTAAGTAGTTTTTTATATAGTAATCTATCGGTTTTTACATCATCAACTAAAAGAATATTTGTTGAAGAGATTGGGATTGTAAAAATAAATTCCGAGCCGGCACCAATTTCGCTTTCAACCCAAATAGTTCCGCCATGCTTTTCAATAATTTCACGGCATAACGACAATCCGAGTCCGCTGCCTTTTTCTCCCAAAGTTCCTTCTAATGTAAATTTAGTATCTACCCTGAACAGCTTATTGACAT
>CAZXJG010000179.1:0-6331 GCA_964640985.1 uncultured Melioribacteraceae bacterium
ACCTGTTTTTTTTATAAATTCTTCAAGTGCATTCACATCCATATCACCTTTAAAATCGGCTCTTTGTTCGGGATGTTTACCAATTTCATTTAAAAAATCGACTGCTTCTGCACCTGTAAATTCAATATTTGCACGTGTTGTATCGAAATGTGTATTATTAGGGATATATTTTCCCTTGCCTCCAACTATCGAAAACAATATTTTCTCTGCGGCTCTTCCCTGATGAGTTGGAATTATAAATTTATGTCCGGTAATTTTTTTTACTGTTTTTTCAAATCTAAAAAAACTTCTCGAGCCTGCATAAGATTCGTCACCGTCCATTATTCCCGACCATTGTTTAGCGCTCATTGCGGCTGTTCCGCTATCTGTCAGTAAGTCAATTAATACGTCTTCCGCATGTATCATAAATGGGTTATAACCGGCTTCTTTTAGGATTTTTTCTCTTTCTTCCCAGGTGGTAAATTTTATCGGTTCAATAGATTTAATTTTAAATGGTTCAATAATAGTTTTCATATTTTCTCCTTTTTTATATCAAAACTTACTCTATTGATTTTTGATTGGCAAGAAATTTCATTTTTTATAAAAGGTCAATTTCCATATTTTGTAAGTTAATTTTTATAAAAATTCAATATGAAATTATTGAATTTCAACTTTTATTTTTTTAATTATTTTGATTAAAATTTGAAGATAATTTTATATTTTTAACGGTTTATAATAATAAAATACCAACCATAAAAATAGGAGCACATCTATGGACGATTTCAACGATTTACAAACTAATCAAGAAGAACAAACTAATGTAGACGAAGAATTTGAATTAAGTCATTCAGACAAACTTGTTGGAGTTTTTACAGAACCTGTAAAAACATTTGAACAAACAGCAAAATTTCCCCCGAAAACAGCTGATTGGCTGTTACCTGTAATCCTTCTTATTGTTGTATCGGTATTAGCACAAATTGTTATGATGAGTAACCCTGCAATAAAATTTAGTATTCAGCAAAAGCAAATAACTGTACTTGAAAAAAGATTTGATAAAATGGTTGAGCAAGGTACATTAACAAAAGAACAGGCTAAAACACAATTAGACAAAGCAAAAGAATTTATTGAGAAAGGTTCCGGTGCAACTATGGTTTTCCGAATTGTAGGAACAATTATAGCTATTTTTATTTCCTTTTTTATTATAGCCGGAGTATTCCATTTGTTTGCTAAGTTCGGTTTAAAAGGTGAAGGCGGTTATTCTTCCACAATGACGGCGTACGGACTTAGTTTTTATATTTCGATTGTACAAGTGATTGTTATGGTGATAGTGGCAATGATAATGAATAAATTTTTGACGGATGTTAGTCTGGCTTCTCTTATTGGTGCAGACAAATCGAATTTCGGAGGGTTTCTCCTCAGCAAAGTTGATATATTTTCTATTTGGTTTTATGCCGTATTCAGTATCGGCTTAGCTAAAATGCATAAGGCGAAGTCAATGGGTAAATATTTTGTTATGGTTTACGGATTATGGATTGGATTTAGCGTTATAATATTCTTTGTTGCAAAAGCTGTTCCTTTATTAGGAAGCTTTGCAAAATAATTAATATTTTTTATAGATTTCTTGACCAATAAAAAACATCGGAATTGAAATGACAAGACATTTATTTTCTCGGTTGTTGCAATGGTCATCGACATTATGGGAATAAATTTTCCCTCTCTTCCGTCATAAACGTGAGGAAGGTGGTTTAGTTTAGAAACTAAGATATGTCTTCTCGACATCATGGGGGAAAATATAAAACAAATGTTGAAGGAAGGAACTCTACTTTTAAATCCGTAAGTCTGCGGGACAAATAGGGCGAACTCCGATAAAAAGTATCGGAGCAGGCGTCTTATTGGCAGTATCGTTATGGACTTAAAAGTTTTTCAGTAAAAATAATTTCGGCTTAACAAACAAAAATCTTGATTTTGATGAAGGTGTTATATATAATACCATTATGAAAAAATTTAATGTTGTTATTGATACAAATGTAATTGTAAGTTCACTTCGTTCCAAACGAGGTGCTTCATTTAAACTAATTTCATTATTAATTTCGGATTTATTTAGAATCAGTATTTCTGTTCCTTTGATTCTTGAATATGAAAGTGTTTTAATTAGAAAATTGAATGATAAACTATACAGTAAAGCTGATATTGACGACTACTTAGATTATATATGCAAAATTGGTGATAGACGAAAAGTATATTTTTTATGGAGACCATTTTTGAAAGATGTTAAAGACGATATGATTTTAGAATTAGCGGTTGAGTCAAATTGTGATTATATAATAACTTTTAACAAAAAAGATTTTGTGGGAAGTGAGAAATTCGGCAAAGAAGTATTAACTCCAAGTGAATTCATAAAAAAACTAATGGAGAAAAAATGAGCGTACTAAGTTTACGGATTCCGGAATCATTACATAAAAGAGTAAAAAAACTTGCATCGGAAGACAAGGTTTCCATAAACCAATTTATAACATCGGCACTTGCGGAAAAATTGGCTGCATTGGATACTGAAAAATATCTTGAAGAAAGAGCTGCAAAAGGTAGCAAAAAGAAATTCTTAAAAGTTTTATCTAAAGTTCCGGATGTTGAACCTGAAGAATATGATAAACTTTAAATTAATCGATAAAGGATGTTAAAATAAATCTGTAATTAGTGCATAACATTATAAAGGATTTATCTCGAAGTTCCGATAAAATATATCGAGGTCGGTGCAGTATTTTCCCGAAGTGATGGTTATGCCACGGTATTTTTTTTTGGTTTGCGTTGTTCGTTTTAAATTGTAGTTTAACAGTAGCTCAGTTGTAAAAAAATGTTTTTATCAAATTATTCGTAGAATCCCTATGGGAAAAGTTGTAGAATAATGTGCATCGCTGTTTCCCTGCGGAAGAATTGCGAGACAAGTAGGGTGGACCCCGATAAAAAGTATCGGAGTTGGCGGTGCCGTTATATGGTTAAATATATAACCAAGCTTACAGGCTGGACAAAAAGGACCTAAAGATGGATAAACATAAAGAACGGCACTATGTAGAGAGGATCGGTTGGTTGCGTGCGGCAGTGTTAGGTGCAAACGATGGTATCCTTTCAACGGCAAGTTTGGTAGTGGGCGTGGCAGCCGCGAATGTAGTGCGAGGCGATGTGCTGACTGCCGGGATGGCGGGTCTAGTGGCAGGTGCAATGTCGATGGCTGCGGGCGAGTATGTGTCCGTCAGTTCTCAAGCCGATGCGGAGAAAGCCGACCTGGCACGCGAGCGCCATGAACTTGAGACAGATGAAGCATTCGAGCACCAAGAGCTTGCGACCATATATATAAACAGAGGACTTGAGCCGTCACTTGCACAGCAAGTTGCCGACCAGCTTATGGCGCACGACGCCTTAGCGGCTCACGCTCGCGACGAATTGGGACTTACCGAAACACACAGTGCTCGCCCTATTCAAGCAGCTCTGGCGTCTGCAACCACATTTGCTGTGGGAGCAGCTTTGCCATTACTTATGGCGTTGTTAAGTTCGTCAACGTCCATAATTCCCATTGTGGCCGGAGGCTCTCTCTTGTGTTTGGCCCTTTTAGGAGGACTGGCTGCGCGAGCAGGAGGGGCAAACGTAGTTATCGGTGCTGGCCGAGTGATTTTTTGGGGAGCCTTGGCAATGGCAGCAACGGCGGGCGTTGGCGCAATCATCGGTACTGTTGTTTGACGTGGCTGCGTGAGAGATATAGGGTATCTCTATCTTCAAACTTTTAAAGTTTCCCCCTCGGTTTTGGCAATAACAACAGCACCGCAACTGTCGCTCCATACGTTTACCATTGTTCTGCTCATATCAAGTATACGATCGACCGCTAAAATTAATCCTACTCCTTCAAGCGGCAGCCCGACAGCGGTAAGAATAACGGAAATCATAACCAACCCTGCCATCGGTATTCCGGCAGCACCGATAGAAGCAAGCAGTGCTGTGATAACAACAATGAATTGCTGAAACAAACTTAAATTGATTCCGTAAGCCTGTGCAATAAACATAGCGGCAACGCACTCGTATAATGCCGTTCCGTCCATATTCACGGTTGCTCCTAAGGGTAGTATAAAACTGGTAATTTTATTCGATACTCCGTCGTTATGTTCAACCGCATCCATTGTTAATGGTAAAGTAGCACTTGAAGAAGATGTTGAAAAAGCTGTCAATAAAGGAGTAATCATCGCTTTAGCATGTTTTACGGGATTTACCTTCCCGATAAATTTAACAATTACAGGCAGGGTAATTACAGCATGTACCGTTAATCCGGCAATTACCACAACCATATATAAGCCGAGCCGTTTACCAATATCAATTAAAGCGGCAGGATTACTTGCTTGTTGACCGACTATTTTAGCAACAATACCTAAAATTCCAAGGGGTGTAAATTTTATGATAAACATTGTTAACTTCATTATTACTTCGAATGCCGCTTCAAAGAAATCGGTTAATATGGTTTTATATTTGTTATTTGCTTTGGTAATAAAATAACCGAAAAGAAGAGCGAAAAATATAATCGACAGCATTTTCCCTTCCGTAAAAGCAGTGAAAATATTTTTCGGTATTATGTTTAGTAATGTATCTCCAAATGACTCGCGTGCAGCAGCCAAACCTTGAACATTTTGTGTTAATCCGATATTAGCACCAACACCGGGTTTTAAGAGATTCACAAAAAATAATCCCACTAAAATTGCGAATAGACTTGTAGTGATATAATATATTAATGTTTTTAAACCTAATCTGCCGATATTTCCACTGCTGCCCATACTGGTAACACCGGAAATTATGGAAGTGAGAATTAAAGGCACAATTATCATTCTTAAGCCTCTTAAAAATATATCACCCATCCAGGTTACATATTTTACTTGATGAGGAAATAACAAACCGTAAAAAATTGCAAGTACAAATGCAATAAGAATTTGCCAATGCAGTTTTAATTTTAGCATAAGTAAGTTCCTTGTTAAATGCTGTTCATAACACAATAAATTAAATTGTTGCCGGTACGAGAATCTGTTGCTCTTAAATTACTATCCTCAATACTTTCTCATTTTAAATAAGTGCGTGAAAAGAAAAGATTCTGAAAAAACGTATATCACATTACGATTTTTTCGGAAAAATTTAAAGTAATTAAATATGTTATCCTAAATTCAATTAATAAGTGCAACAAAAATATAGGAATAATAACGTGAGTACCGCCATTATTATTTTGGGAGGGGAAATTATTTTTCTTATATTTAGAGTGTTAAATCAATTTACCAACTCGCTATTGAATTAACAATAAATATTTTGTATATAATTTGATTCATATAAGTTAATTTCAACATCGATTATTGGTATTTATAATTATAATTTTGTCAAAGGAGTTTAAATTGAATATTTATGTTGGGAATCTTCCCAAAACCACTAACGAAGAAACAGTCCGTAAACTTTTTGAAGAATACGGCGAAGTTACCGAAATAAAATTGCTTAAAGATCAATATAGTAACGAACTTCGTGGTTTTGGCTTTGTTACTATGCCTTCTAAAGCAGATGCAGAGAAAGCTATTCAAGAAGTCAACAATACTGAATTAGAAGGACGTACATTAATTGTGAACGAAGCTAGTCCACGAAAAGACCGGTCAGGTAGTCGTAAAAGAGGAGGAGGAGGATTTCACGGTTCTCGATCTCGTTCCTGGTAACAGCCTTACAAATTTATTTTAATGCCTTGTATTGAATAATATGAGGCTTTTTATTTTGTAGAACACAGAAAAAATGTAATGAATGTTTAAATCTATAAGATTTATTACCTCTGTTTTTTATTTTTAACCTTGAATTTCGATTCTTTTACACGTATTAATCGGTCTTTTATAGAGCGTTGATCTTATTCTTCAATGGCTTTAAGTGTTGCATCTTTATTATCTATTTTTATAAAACCAAAACCGTAAGGTATTTTAGTATACCAATCTCAAATAATTTTAGCATTTTTTACGATTCCATACTCCTCAAACATTTTAATCGGTTCATCTTCTTCGAAAAATTTCCGATGTATATAAACAATTTTTTTTAGTCAGCATTTATAAAAGATAGGTGTGAATCTTCTCTCATAGGCATAATGCTCAAGCTCACTCCGACGTGAGTGCCGGCGGTAAGCGGTCGGGTGGAAAAGCTGTTATACCCGCTTTTAACAGCTTAAACTTTATTTGCTTAAAATAATTTACATTTTCACAAACTAATATTCAAATTATCTTTATGTCCTAATTATTTGAGTTTTCCAATTCTGCTTGATAATGTTGTGAAAAATGCTTGTCCATCGATGATTCCTTTTTCG
>CAZXJG010000180.1:0-6318 GCA_964640985.1 uncultured Melioribacteraceae bacterium
AGAAATTAAATAAAACAGTATTTAGTCACGAAATGGTTCGTGACTATCAACTAAACGATGGAATATTCTCACAAAGTTCTAACTTTGGAAGAGTAATTAAAATAATTTATTAGAGGAGTTAATAAAATGGAGACTATGAAATTAAAATATAGAAAAAGCAGAAAAGTTTTTATTCCGGACAAGGAAATAGATTTACCCGATAACTTTGAAATTGAAATTGAAAAGCCGGTTCGGAAAAAAGAGATGTCAGATAAAGAAATTGAAATATATGTTCAAAAATTAAGAGATGAATTTGTTAAGAAATATAAAAGCAAATATGGAATTGATATGTCAAATGACCCATTTATAGAATTGATTGGCTGCGATGCTAAATACCTTTCCAAAACTACCTACAAGGATGATAAAAAAAGAATAATAGAAGCAATCTGGGAGAAATATTCTAATTGATGTTAATACTTTCAGAATATTGTTTGCTAATTTTGGATTATGTTTCGTATTTTATGTGGAGGTAATGAAAAATAGAAATTGTATTATCCTTAACAATATTTTTTTTAAGTTAAGAAATTAAATCGACAAAATATTTTGCTAAATGATTGAATAGAATTGACCCCGTTAGATAATCATAATATTTTTTTTACATTTGTTAAAATAATGTATCTAACGGGGTCAATTAGAAATTTAATAAGCAAAATCAGAAAACCATTTTGTAAGGAACGGTACAAGTTATTTTGGTTGTCGGCTTTACCGCGCTAAGGTATTATGGCGAAATGGAGTGATGGAAAAAAATATCTTTGCAGCTAATAAAAATAATTATTAAGAGGAGTTAATAAAATGGAAACCATAAAATTAAAATATAAAAAAAAGAGAAAAGTTTTTGTGCCGGACAAAGAAGTTGATTTGCCGGATAATTTTGAAGTGGAATTACCTGGAATAAATGAAAACGAAGAGATAGATCAAAAAAAAATTAAAGATGACTTTATTAAATACTATTTGCAAAAATATCCTAATAAATCAATCAATGACATTGATAAAGAACTATTGGGTTTAATAGGAATTGATGCTGAATACAACAGGAATACTTCATACAAAGATGATAAGAAAAGAATTATGGAAGCAATCTATGAGAAATATCATAATGATTAGAAAGATATTAATTGATGTAAATGTTTTTGAAGATGTACTCTCAGGTAGAAAAGGCGCCAATTTTAGTACAGAAATTCTTCAACAAGTAAGAAAAAAAGAAGTTGAAGGGTGGGTTTCTGCAAATACTTATGGAATATTGTTTTATTTACAACGGAAAAATCATTCGGAAGATAATACACGGAAGAATATAACTGCAATTTTTAAGAATTTTATTATTATTCCTACAAGGAAAAATATACTCTCACAAGCATTAAAATCTAATCTTCCCGATTTTGAAGATAACATCCAAATTGAATCTGCAAACCAATTTCATCTCGACGCTATTATTACAAGAAATATAAAAGATTTTAAAGATTCAAAAATACCCGCTTACACTCCGGAAGAATTTTTAAATATACTTTCCCAAAATCTCAAAGTCTCATCGTCCCAAAGTCTCAAAATCCCCTTTCTGGATCTCAAAGCTCAATTCAATAATGTTTACAACGAAATAGATGATGAAATAACAAATATAATTTCAAATACAGCCTTTATAATGGGTAAACCGGTTGTAGAATTTGAAAAAAATTTTGCTCATAAATTGAATGCTGAATATTGTATAGGTGTTGGGAACGGAACAGATGCTTTAATGATTGCATTAAAATCACTGGGTATTGGTAATGGCGATGAAGTAATAACTGCTGCGAATTCTTTTATTGCTACTTCAGAAGCTATTAGTGCTGTTGGGGCTAAGGTTGTTTTTGTAGATGTTAACTCACAGACATATAATCTTAATGTTGATAAAATAGAAGAGAAAATAACGGTAAAAACCAAAGCAATAATACCGGTTCATTTATATGGTCAACCTGCAGAAATGAAAGATGTTTTAAATATAGCACGTAAACATAATTTGCGAGTAATTGAAGATAGCGCTCAAGCTCATTTTGCCGAGTATCAATTAAATGATTCTTGGCAATATACCGGAACGTTTGGGGACATAGCTGCATTTAGCTTTTATCCCGGGAAGAATCTCGGAGCTTACGGTGACGGAGGTGCTGTTGTTACAAATGATGAGCAAATTGCAAAAAGGGCAAGAATGTATGCCAATCATGGAAGAATATCAAAATATAACCATGAATTTGAAGGTTATAACAGTCGATTGGATGGAATTCAAGCGGCAGTATTAAACGTAAAATTAAAATATATAATAGAATGGACAGAAAAACGAAGAGCAGTTGCTGCGTTATATTCGGAATTATTGTCAGATGTTGGTGATATTGTTCTTCCTTTTGTTAATGAAAATACAAAGCCTGTTTGGCATTTATATGTTATAAGAACGAAATATAGAGATAGACTTAAAAAGTTTCTTGCTGAAAAGGAAATCGCATCCGGAATTCATTATCCGATAGCTCTACCTAATCTTATAGCTTATGAATATCTCGGTCATAAAAAGGATGATTTTCCAATTGCTTCACAATATCAAGATGAAATATTAAGTTTGCCAATCTATCCGGAACTAACAGATCATGAAGTAAAGTATATTGCGAGTAATATAAAGGAGTTTTATGAATATAAAGTTTAGAATATTCATTTTCATATTGTTTTTTGCAGGTTCATTAAAGGCTCAAGTCGTTTTTGTCCCTTTGCAAAATCCAATTTATTCTTTTTTAGAAAGAATGGATATACGGTACAATTACTTAAATGAAGAAGCTAAACCCTTTTCCCGAAAAGAGATAGCAAATTTTTTAGGTTTTCTTGTTAAGCATAAAAGTGAGTTGAATAAGCTTGAGACGGAAGAATTGGATTTCTACTTAAAAGAATTTGCTATGCCTAATGGATTCCCTGCTGAAAGTTGGAAATTATTTAAATATAAGGATCCCAAGTTCTCCTTTACAATAAGCCCAATAATTAAATATGGAATTTCATTTAATGGGGACAAGACCGGGTTCAATCGTTCATGGGGTGCTTATTTATGGGGTACATATTCAAATTGGTTCGGGGCTTCCCTTAATTTTACCGATAACGGTGAATATGGTAAAAATGTTAACCGGAAAAAATTTCTTACTCCGAGAACGGGTCATTGGAATAATCAGAATTTAAAAGATGGTATTGAATATAGTGATGTAAGAGGAAGTATTTCATTTAATTGGAGTTGGGGCAGCATTTCATTAATGAAAGATTATTTTACATTTGGCAGCGGAGAATTCGGCAAATTAATTATTTCAACAAAAGCTCCCGATTATCCCAATTTACGTCTGGAACTTCATCCGGTGAAATGGTTTAGTTTTTATTATTTTCATGGGTGGTTAACTTCTGATGTAAATGATTCCATTTATTTTTTCCCTACATTTATTCATAATAAAGCCGGAGAAATTATTTACAGAAAGAAATATATAAATAAATATATTGCCGCTAACTATGCTTTATTTAAACCGTTAAATTGGTTAAATATTGGACTTGGAAATTCTGTTATTTACGATAGGGAAATTAGACCCGAATTCCTAATACCTTTTATGTTGTACAAATTTCTAGACCATGATATGGGTTTAAATAATGATTACGGTTCTAACGGACAATTGTTTTTTGATGTTTCTGCCGTACTTTTAAAACAATATAAATTTTACAGCAGCGTATTTGTTGATGATGCTTCAATAAGAGAAGTTCTTAAAGGAAATTATGCCCATACTTGGATAGGATATACCCTCGGTACGTTTGCAACTAATATTTTGACTGATAATCTTGACTTAAAGTTTGAATACACAAGAATTAATCCTTGGGTTTATGAACATTATATACCAACAACTACATACAAAAACATAAATTACAACCTGGGTCATTGGATAGGTCAAAATGCAGATTTACTACGTTTTCAATTAGATTATAAATTAATTAGAGGTCTTGACTTATCTCTCTATTATGAATTAGTACGCAAAGGCGGTTTACTTTCCCACCAATTTCAATATGACAATATTACCGAGAAGTTTTTATATGGTCCGCTTCGTGTAGATAAGATAGTAGGTTTTAATGCTCAATATGAATATTTACAAGATCTAAAAGTGACATTGAATTTAACTTATTCCAATATTACAGACGAAGACAAATCAAGAACTCCGAGTTATTTATTAGGGAAACATGCCAATGGTTCAATAAGTTTTTCTTATGGGTTTTAAGTATTATCTGCCGATATTTTGCTTTATTAGTGTTTTTCCAAAATAAAGGTTCTGTCAATTTCAAACCCGTTTTTCCATAGGAATCTCACAGACAACGGGTTTTGGGGGTTCTCATATAGCTTCTAAAACCATTGGTTAAAAAAACGGCTCTGTTTTTGTTAAATTATTAAATGCAGAAACCGGTAAACCGATTATATATGTAATTGCTTTTTATTAACCAACGGATTTATCCGTTGGGTTCAAACTTCTTCCTCAAAAAAGTTAACCGGTTTATCCCCTGTTATTATTGCACAAATTTTTTCTTTTAAATACTTTACCTTTGAAAATATCCAAAATCATTTATTGCTAATTTGGTTGATGCTGAAGGAAAGGTTGTCGAAACTCAGAATTGGTTAGAATATGCATTGAAATGTGAATATATCGCAAAAAATATAGCAGATAATTTATTCGAAACTTACGAAAATATTCTTGGCAAATTAGTAACAATGGAGAATCAAGCAGAAAAGTGGCAAGTTTGAGGCTTTAGGACTTTTTTACATATTCTCATTCTCAAGATTTCACATTCTCAGATATTCTCCTCATTTCAATTTCATACTAAAACTATGAATTTATTCCCCACAATCCTAAGCCAATCCATAATTGTGTTTGTGTTGCAATATCTTTAGAGAACATTGAAAGCCAAAAAGAGAAAACAAAAAATACAAACAGTGGAATAGAGAATTTGTAAGCCTTCCAAAACATAAATCCCAATAAGACAGCAAAGAAAAAAGTACCCCCAATACCAAGTTCTAATTGAATTTCAATTAGTAAATTATGTGGATATTTAATTTTAGCTATATCTCCGCTTACTTCTCTGTTGTTGAATCCACCAAGCCCAACTCCTAGAATCGGATGTTTTTTAATATTTTTCCAACTTACCTCATAAGCATTTAATCTTGCATTTATTGCGCTATCGTTAAAATTCCCAATATTATCGGTCAGCAATTTATTATATCTCTCAGTTGAACTATTATTAAATTTACTAATTAATAAAATTAGTACAATTGAAAAAAATAGTGAAAGAGAAATTGAAAGTATTGCTTTGATGTTTTTGCGAGTTATTGCAAATATCATAAGTACAAAAATAACAATGATTATACCTAAAAATGCTGCTCTCAGTCCGTCAAAATAAGTTGAAATTAAAAGAATTGTGGAAGTAACAATTATTACGGATTTCGATTTAATTAAATCTGAAAAATTCAGTAGAAGAATAATTACCGTAACAGAGCTTAAGAATCTTCCCCCAATTACGTGGCTCCACCTTGTAAGTTCAAAAGAATAAGCTGTTGCAGGCGCTTAAAAGGTGAAATAATAAGGGATGTCAAGCCGAACAGGATTCCAATGCTAATTATACTTATCAAAAATTCATCTAATCGTTTTTTATTTATTGTGGTTAGCAAATAAGCAAAAATAATGCTACTCGGCAAAGTACTGATTAAAAGATAAACAATTTTTATCAAACCGAACTCTGAATTTGACGAATAGATTAAACTCAAACATGGTATAAGAAGAAATAATAAAAGAATTTTGGCTAATCTTTTTTTATCTATTTGAATAAGTACATTCTTTTCATCTTTATTAAATTTATAATCTATAAAGCTTACAAGTAAAAGAAATATTGTTGAGATTCCTTTTAAGTAAAATGAGTATGATTTGTAATTTGAAATTTCAGAGATAAACAAATTGGCAATAAATGCGGCTGCTAAAATAAAAACTATGATTTTTCTTTTTACTTCTTTATTTACCATAAAATTAATTTAAGGATATTTAAAAATCTAATTCGGCTATTAGTTTTAAATAATAAATATAATCATTTCTTTTAATACTTATTTTATTGATGTTTTGTTAATTCCGCTTGAAAGCTAATGGAAATTACAGCTTTTTGTAATTTGAAGTATCTTCTATGATATTTGGTACATAGAAAATTGGTCATTTTTTCTCGATTTGCAGATTATTATCATGACAATTTGGAACATGCTGAAAGGAGACC
>CAZXJG010000181.1:0-6277 GCA_964640985.1 uncultured Melioribacteraceae bacterium
TAACTGTTATTTAGGAGTTGTAATTCGATAACTTATTTTATTCCACCCCCTTAACTGGAAAAATATTTTTTATTCCCCCCTAACTTGTTGTTTTTTACCCCTTTATTTTTGACTCTGAATCGCTGCAAATTCTGCTGTTAAAAATTAACTGCCGGGTTAAAGTGCAACCTACCTTACAAAATTAAATTAAATCTTAAATATTGGCTTGACTAAATATGGCTATTATAGTATTTTAGTATATACTAATATAAGAAAAAGGTTAAAAATGAAACGAAAAGATATTATAGTTGAAGGTCAACATTGTATTGGTCCACATTTTACCGATGAAGAATTTAAATTGATTAAAAAAAACTTAAACGAACTCAAGGGTTTGAACACACTTGCCGATTTACTTGGTGTAGTAGGTAATCATGTACGATTAAAGATAGTTTATTTGCTTTATGCTCATAAAGAATTATGCGTTTGTGATCTCGCCGCAACTCTTGAGATAAGCGATTCTGCAATTTCTCAACACCTTAGAAAATTAAAGGATAAGCTAATCGTAAAAAGCCGGAAAGATTCACAAACCGTTTATTATTCTTTGGAAAGCAAATTGTTTTTGGAAATTCTATCACAATATTTTGTTATTCCTGAAGTACAAAATAAATTTGATTTAATTAGCACTAATTAAAGAAAAAAGGATAATAATGAAAGGAAAGAAAAGTTTATTATTGATTTTTGCAATCATAATAGCGGTAATACTAAGCCAAACCGATATTGTTTATGGACAGCAAAAGGCTCCCAATACTTATTTTTACGTAAATTCAAAAGAAGTTTCACTTAAAAATTTTGAGGGTAAAAAGGTTATGTTGTGGCTGTTTTCAACTTGGTGTCCGAGTTGCATTGTCGGCTTTCAGGCTTTAGCGAAGAAACAACCCGAGCTTAAAAAAGATAATCTTACAATTATTGTTTTACGGAATTACAAAAATGGAGGATATCCCGGTCCTACTGTAATTGAATTTGCAAAAAAGTACGGGAAGAATCTTTTAAAAGCCAAGAACTGGGTTTTCGGTGAGGCGTCGAATAATTTAGAGAGTATTTATAATGCCAAAAAGTATCCCGATATATATTTCTTAATAAGCTCCAAGGGATTTATTATTAATATAAACGGTGCACCTGCTGCAACATTAGATAATATACTAAGTTTTGCAAAAGGCAAAAAGTGAAATCGTAATCTAAAAAATAGAATTAGAAATGAAAGAAATTAAAACATCCATATATTTTGTTTTTTCAGAAAAAAAGTACAAAATAATCGGTATAATAAGCTTTATCTTCTTTTTGGTCTTATATCTTATCACACTTCCGTCATCATATACCGGAGGCCGGATTGGATTGATATCTTTTAAATTTTTAACTGTACAGATGATAATCTTTGCAGTTATTTTCGCTTTACTAGTTGGAATTCTAATTCCTTTTATTATTTTTTTGTTTAATCGAAGCCGTAAAAGTCATTCCAGCGCTGCGGCAGGCGGTATTTTTGTAAGTATCATAACTCCATTTTTATGTTGTTCTCCTCTCCTGCCGATTGTAATAGGATTTATCGGAGGTATTATACCGATTTTACAAGGTTCGTTTGGACTTACGATACAAGAATTCGTTGCCACACATGAAATGGAAATTTATTTGGGCGCAGTAGTTCTACTATTATTATCAATTTATCAAAATGCCAGATCAGTGGTGGAATGCCCCGAGTGTAAAATTAAGCCTCAAATAGGTTTATTATAAATCTAAAAACAATCTAAGTTAAATAAAATTTTTTTAATAACAGAGGAATAATAAAATGAAGATAAAAAAAATTAATTTAAAAATTAAGGGCATGACTTGTGATAGTTGCGCCCATCATGTTACGAAAGCGCTTGTATCGGTTGATGGGGTAAGCGAAGTAAAAATAGATAGCTGGAAAAGCGCCGAAGCCGAAGTAATATTAAATAAAAAAATAGATAGGGAAAATCTAATCACAGCAGTAAAAAAATCCGGTTATAGTGCTGAAATTCAAGAAAGATTTATTGAAAATCAATTATCGGAAAATTCATTGGGAAAATCAGATTATAACCTGATAATAATCGGAGGCGGATCGGCTGCCTTTGCAGCAGCTCTTAAAGCAAGCGAACTTGAGAAAACGGTTTTGATGATAAACGACGGACTTCCTATTGGCGGAACTTGTGTAAATGTAGGCTGCGTTCCTTCAAAAACACTAATAAGAACAGCAGAAGCCTTTTATTATAGTAATCATCCTAATTTCCCGGCAATAAAACCGGGTGAAAATAAAATTGATTTTAAAGATGTTATCAATCAAAAAAGAGAATTGGTTGAAAACCTTCGTCAGAAAAAGTATATAAATGTTATTAGCGATGATCCGAACGTTACTGTTGTAAAAGGACGGGGAAAACTTCACGATAGAAATACCGTTGAAATAAACGGCGAATTAAAAAGTGCAAATAAAATTTTAATCGCTACAGGTTCATCTACTTTTATTCCGGATATCCCGGGTCTGAAAGAAACAAAATATTATATAAACGACACTCTTTATGAATTGGATAAATTACCTGAACATTTGATTATAATCGGCGGAAGGTATATTGCATTAGAAAATGCACAGATGTTTGCTCGTCTCGGTTCAAAAGTTACTCTACTTCAACGATCATCACGAATTCTTCCGACTGAAATGCCTGATATTACGGATTCGTTAACAGAATATTTAAGAGAAGAAGGTATAAACGTGATAACAGATGTGAAGATTAGTTCCGTGTCGGATTTGAAAGGTAAAGTAGAAGTTATGTTTACCTCACACAACATGGAAAATATTGTTGAAGGCTCTCATTTATTTATTGCTACGGGTAGAAAGGGAAACACAAAAGATATCGGATTGGAAAATCTTGGGATGGAGTTTTACGGAAATGATTTTATTAAAACCGATAAATATCTGAGAGCGAATTCCTCTAATATTTTCGCAGCCGGGGATGTAACCGGTGAACACTTATTTGTTTATGTGGCGGCTTACCAAGGTGCTCTTGCGGTAGAAAACGCTTTTTCTGGAAAATTAACAGAAAAAAATTATGAGCCTTTGCCTTGGGTCATATTTACAGATCCGCAAGTTGCCGGTGTTGGACTTAATGAAAATACCGCAGCACAAGCCGGTATAGATTACGACGTTTCGATATTTCAAGTTGCCGATATTCCAAGAGCTTTAGCCGCGAGAAATACAAAAGGATTTATTAAATTAATAAGAAATAAAGCTGATGATAAATTGATTGGTGCACGTATTCTTGCCTCGGAAGGATCCGAATTATTGATGGAAGCTGCAATGGCTATCAAATACGGCATTACGATAAAAGAATTAAAACAAATGTTTCATCCGTACCTTACATTATCGGAAGGAATGAAATTAGCTGCAATTACTTTTGATAAAGATGTAGGTAAACTTAGTTGCTGCGCAGTGTAATAAATGTTCAAAATCTATATTAATGTTTTTTTGAATACACATCAGAAGAATATTCCGGTTGTTGCTAATGTACTTTATCGTACCAAGTAAGTAAAGTCGTAGTTTTGATCAGCACGGAATGCAGCAACCCTGAGATGAAACAAATTATGAATATTTTCAAATATCTATCTCGGCTTTCTTTAAACAAAATTATTTTGTGGAGTTATTTAATATGGTATTTAGTAATTTCTATTATTTACTTTGATACTAATTTGAATTTATGGGGTACTTCATTCGGTATTGGTGTAATTGTTTATGCAGCCTTAATGTTAAGTACCGGTGATTTAACGTGGTCCAGGATCCGCTTGCATTATTGGGAATCATTTCGACTCTTTTTTATTCCATTTTGTGTATCAAGTTTTTCAGGACTTGTAAAAGGATATGGATTTATTTTGATATTCTCCCCGATTCTCGAAGAAGATATCTTAGCTATTAGTGCCATTTTATTATTTATAGGAATAGTTTTAACTATTAAAAAAAATAGATATTATAAAAAAATAAGCTGACGATTATTATGCGCATGTATTCTCGATTTCTTTCGATATTATAATAAAAAAAATATCGAGATAAAAAATAAAATAGTAAAACAAAAGAAGTTTAAAGAAAACTTGGGTGGTATAACATTAACTAAAAAACGGAAAAATTTTAACCGGTTTTCATATAGCTCGTGTATTTGCCTTGGGCACAGATTTATGTAATAGCGCTAGGGAAATGATGCTAACTTTGGGATGCATTCAAGTGTTAAACTGTAATAAAAATACTTGCCCTACCGGGATAACTACACAAGACAAATCATTGATGAAAAATTGTATGTAGAAAGTAAGTCGAAAAGAGTAGCAAATTATCATCATTCAACAATACATGGTTTTATGGGGTTGGTTGCCGCGCGCGGGTCTTTCCGACCCAAAAGAATTAACGTTTGCACACATCAACAGGCGTGTAAGTATGAATATATGAAATATAATGAACTATATCCTTCCATTGAACCCGGAATTTAATAGAATAGTCGGTCGATGTTATTACGGAAATGACAATCCGAATTTAACTCCCCGTACTTGGTTTTATTGGGATTATATAAGGATGAAATGTTCTGTTACTTATTATTTAATAAATACTTTTTGAAAAATATTCAGTAAAGAGATAAAGGTTTTTCTATAAATTTTATGTATTTTAAATAATAAGTAAAATTGGTGAATAATGAATTGCCCTTTAGTTAAAATGGTAACATCAATTGCAAAAAAATTCTTTCCGTTATTAAAATTATAGCAGAGGTTAATTTTGTCGCTTTATCAAATAAGTGAAGAAGAAACACGCTATTCTATCATTGATCCTCGGCTAAAAAAAGCCGGATGGAATCTTTCCGATCATACACAGATTGGTTTTGAAATCCCTGTTCAAAATTATGATAAAACAAAAGTAACTGGTTTTACAGATTATTGCATCTACCGTACTAATGGTGAAGTACTCGCAGTTGTTGAAGCCAAGCGAACCAGCAGGGATGCGCGTGTAGGAAAGCAGCAGGTGCTTGAATACATTAAATAAACAGAACTTTAGACCATTCGCTTTTATGTCTAATGGAGAAGATACTTTCTTCTGGGACAGCGAAGATTATGCTGAAAGACACGTTGCCGGGTTCTTTTCCAGGAAAAACCTTGAGCGCTTACTTTTTCTTAAACAAAACAAAAAACCTTTAAGTATTATAAAAATAAAAGAATCAATAGTTGACAGAGCATACCAGGTTGAAGCAATACGAAGAATTTCAGAAACGATTGAAGTAAAAAAGAAACGTAAAGCTTTGCTTGTAATGGCTACCGGTACAGGTAAAACTCGAACATCAATGGCTTTGATTGATATTTTGCTAAGAGCTAATGCAGCACAAAAGATATTATTCCTTGCCGATAGAAACAGCTTAGTTAACCAAGCATTAACCGATGGATTTAAGCAGCATCTACCAAACGAAGCAAGAACAAGAATAAGAACTTACGACATATCAACAGATGCAAGAGTTTATGTTTCCACTCTCCAAACGCTTGAGCTTTGCTACAACAAATTTACTTCAGCGGATTTTGATGTTATAATTTCTGATGAATGTCATCGCTCAATCTATAATAAATTTACTGATGTGCTCACATATTTTGATGCGATACAAATTGGATTGACGGCTACCCCAGCAGAATTTATTGATCGTAACACTTTTAAGTTTTTCGATTGTGATGGGAAAACACCTACTTTTCTTTATCCTTTTGACGATGCAGTTAAAGAAGATTATTTAGTTGACTTCAATGTTTATGCAGCTCAAACTAAATTTCAAAGAAAAGGAATTAAGGGAATTGACTTAACAGAAGAAGAAAAATCTATTCTTCGATCAAACGGAATTAACCCTGATGAATTGAATTTTGAAGGGACCGACCTTGAAAAGAAAGTTACCAACAAAGACACTCTTCGCGCACAGTGGGAAGAGTTTATGGATTATTGTCTAAAGGATAAATCGGGACAGTACCCGGGAAAATCAATAGTCTTTGCAGTTACTCATAAGCATGCCATGCGCCTTGCAGAAACTTTTAATGAAATGTATCCTCAGTATCCTCATGTAGTTCAGGTTATTGATTCAAAAATGGAAAGAGCACCCAGATTGCTTGAAAATTTCAAAAAGGAAGATATGCCCCGCATTGCAATCTCTGTTGATATGCTCGATACGGGTGTTGATATACCTGAAATAGTTAATCTTGCCTTTATGAAACCTGTTAACTCACAGAT
>CAZXJG010000182.1:0-6267 GCA_964640985.1 uncultured Melioribacteraceae bacterium
CATAAAATTCATTAGTCGATATTTCAATTGTGCTGGGAAAAGGTCTTGCGCTATACTCTTGCTTAATGAAAAAATTATAAGGGTTAATCATTTCAAGAAATGAAGTAATATAATCCGGTTCCGGAATATTTATAACTCTTTGCTGCAGCTCCAAACTATCTAACAATTCGTTTATTCTGAAAATAGCATTTTTCTTTTTTAATTCTTCATCAGTAAATTCAACTTTCAAATGATAAAAATTAAGATAATTTGTTAGAAAATCATTTACATCATTTTCATTTTTATTAATATCGGCAGCAACATTTTTAATAAATTCTTCCCTTACTTTCTTAATTATACTCTGCAAATTGCAATCGCCTTCAATAATTATCCTATCGGGGAAAAGTCCGGCACCGTTTTTAGACTCCGTGTCTAAAGGCTCTATTTCAGTATTATCCTTGTTTTTCAATGTTACCTTCTTATAATATGGTAGGATAACATTAATGCCATCATTATTTTTTATCTCTTTAATAATCTCTTTCATCAGATAAGAGAACATGTAACTTGCCGCCCAAATTGCTTTGGCGCTTTTAGCGCTTTGCAGCGTTTTGTGTATTGGTCCTATTGTTAGTGCGGTGTATTTCATAATTTATTTTTATTAAATTTGTTTAAAACTTAAACTTGGTAAACTTTGATTGATAAAATCTTGCAAATCAAATTCATTTTCTTGCAATGTATTTAAAACATCAGTACGAGTAAGAGCAATCGGACTTCCCTGATTTATCCAACCCCATTCACCATTTTGATTAACTTTTTTCCTAATTTGAATAGAAAAACTAAAACTTTCATTTAAAATTCTGTTTGGTATTTCAGAAAGTAAAACAAAAACATTATTATCAAAGACCTTAAATGTTATTGCAGATTTAAACCTTTCGATATTATTTGATTTTGGAATAACTTTGTATTTAATATCTCTATTATCTGTTATAAATTCCCAATGTTCCGGTAATCCCAATACAATCCTCACAAACCGATAATTATCTGCAAATTGTGTATTATCATTCCAATTATTATAGCTACAGTTGCCATTCTGAGTTGTAATATCTAAGTTATTACACCAATCATTAGGCTCTCTATTTGCTTTTAAATTCTCGGGAAGCAACCCTGCAGAAATCATATTTTTTAGTTTCTTTTTAATCCACCTTTTTTCCCACCTTATCTGATTATTGATATTATAAACGAACAATTTAGATTTTATATAACCATTATAATTTTTTCCACTTTTTAATATTCTCTGAAAATTTGATATCGTTCTATATTTTTGAGACATAGAATTATCAAGACAATTCTCTTTTATCCAAGTACCCGTTGGTAATTTATTTCTAATATAATTCCAATCGAGGTTATTGTTGTTTGGTTCAACATAAAAACAACCGAGGCCTTTTGAAGTTCTTTTCCCAAAAGAAGTTAATATGAAAAATTCTTCTATCTTGTTTCTTATATGTTCTTTCAAATCCGTAAGAAAACAATTAATTTTTAATTTTATGTTATTTGACATAATTGCCTTTTCTTGATTGGGAGGAATTATTGTAATGGTTTCAGTTCTTGCGCTAATACCTCTTCCGTCCTTATCAATCACACTCACTTTATAATCCAAAGCCGGATGTTCTCTATTTATAAACCAATCCGAATGGTCACATCTTAATTTTTCTTCCCCTCCAAGTTTCTTAATCAAAAACTTATCCAGCTTCGGTTTCAATTCACTTGCACGCAAAGTAGCGCCGTACTGGTCGTGCTGAAAATGGATAATCGGCGTATGCTGTTTTAGTTTGAATTCTAATTTGTAGTTGTTCATCATATTTATTCTAATTCATTTAACAAATATTAAAATTCCAATAAGAATTTCCGGATATTCCAGGTTTCTATTCCTTCAGCGGAAGTAGTCTGATACTCGTCGGCGGTTACTACAATTTTCTTGAAATTATCCTTTATTGCAATGAGATTACCGTACTCACGTTTTCTAACTTCCTCGTTTGCTAGTGAAAGAGTTACTTGGATATAAGTCCTTTCCGTTGCTTTATCGCAAACAAAGTCAATTTCTTTATCCCCAAGTTTACCTATTGTAACCTCATAATCTTTTATCAATAAATGAAGGAAAACTACATTTTCGAGCAGCTGACTAATATCACCGGATTTGTATCCGGTTAGCGCGTGTCTGAGTCCTGTGTCTTCGAGATAATATTTTTCACCTATTTCAAGTATTCGTTTCCCTTTTAGATCGTTTCGTTTAACTTTTATTATAAAATAAGCATTGCATAAATAATTCAAATAATCCAACACAATGTTACCGGAAAAACGTAACTGTTGAGATTTTAGGAAATCCGATATTTTTCTCGCTGAAACTATTTGACCTATATTATCCGCTACATAATGCGTTAACCGCTCAAGGAAAGATACATTCCTAACATTGTAACGGGAGACAACATCTTTAAATAAAATAGCGGCGTAAACATTTTTCAAGTAATCATAAATTACTTTTTCTTTAAGTGGTAAATTGTACAAATACGGCAGCCCTCCAAAACGAAGGTATTTATCAAAACTTTCAACCGTATCTGTTAAACTATGAAATATTAAAAACTCAGAGTAAGAAAGACCATACATTTTTATTTCAATATACCTTCCGCTTAAATAAGTTGATAGTTCTCCGGAAAGAAGGCCTGCATTACTACCGGTACAATAGATATCCCATTCTCGCTTTGTTTGAAAATGCCGCAGTGCACGTTCGAAACCATCAATATCTTGTATTTCATCTATAAATAAATACGCCTTTTTACGTTTGGATTTCTTGTTTTCTGCATATTCCATTAAATCGGAATAATTCCTTATATGTTCAAAAGTAAGGTCTTCTTTGTTGATATAAATAATTAAAGCGTCCGATTTCCTTTCGCGTATTAAATCCATAATTTGCAGTAAAAAATAACTTTTCCCTATTCTACGCTGACCGACAATTATCTTAATCAAATTTTTATCAATATAAGGTTCAATTTTTTCGGAATATATTTGACGTGTAAAATAATCCATAATTATTCGTCTCTGTTTTGTTGATTATAATCAATACTTTTGCAATAATAGAGAATGTTTTGATTATAATCAATACTTTTGTTTTGTAACCAATCAAACTCCGGACTTAATTTATTTGTACGTTTATTTACGTCGTGCTGAAAAATTGATAATCGGTGTATGCTGTTTTAGTTTGAATGTTAGTTTGTAGTTGCTCATAATCTTTTCCATTTTTTATATAATTTAAAGAGACCAAATGTGACTATTACAGATAACACCATTAACAAAAAACTTATAATTAAAGGCCAGTGCAAATTTCCATTAAATAAATATTTTGATACTTTTGAAGTGCCCGGCAGCGTGTTCATTCCTAATATCCCAGCTACCAAGGTAAGAGGAAGGAAAAATGTTGCTAATAGAGTTAATCTTTTCATTTCTCTTGTTTCCTTTTTATCGTCCAACATACTTGCATATCGATTCAATTCATCAATTTCATTATCTAAGTCTTTAACATCATTGGAAATTCGCATAATATTTTGCATCATTTCATACATTTCAATTCCTTGTTCTTGGGCCGTTATTTCTCTGAAATAAATTTTATTAACAAAAAGGATGTAGTGCTTGTACAGACTGTCAATTTTTTTACTGATAAGATTCTGATCCTTTGTATCTTCTTTGTCAATCAAATTTGAAACGTGCGTAACTTCATCTGAAAAACTCAAAACTGTTGCTCTTTGCAGCAGACAAAGTTCAGCCATTTTATAATACATACTCTGCAAGTGTCTAACTAAAAATGAAGCATTATTTTTTTCTAGCTCAGAGAATGAAGATGTTAGTATAACTAAACTAAAGCGGCTCATTCCAAACAACGTACCCCATTTTATCCAGCGAGAGTAAGTATTATTTTTTATTAGCTTTTCTTTCATAAACTTATCTTTGCACATAGGTTCGGGAGTATCAGAAAATATATAATTGTACCACCAATCATTAGTTGTGTAAGAATAATGATTTTTATCTTTTCGGTTGTCGTTTAAGTAAGAGTCTCCCAAATCAAAATCATTACATTCTTTAATTTTGTTCAATTCGTTCACTAAATCAGAATTTCCGTACCAGCTTACAACGTGCATTCTATCATCCAAAACCGGACGGAGATATATTTTATAATTTTCGTTTTTTATATCATTCTTATAATCTTTATAACCTTTTTCCTCGTGAGTTAAGAAAAACTTTTCGGGGAACAAGTCTTCAATAAATTTTGGTAAAAGAAAAGGACCACACTTGAAAATCTCCGTTTTTCGATATTGCTCAAAATCCTCATATTGCGAACTCTTTTTATCCGGTTTTATATTTTCGCCAATCCAAATAGCATCGGGGATTTCATTATGTTTCGTTGCAGATAGAACTTTATTAATATCGGTTTTATCTTTTTCACCGGTGTAAATGGAATCCGGTTCTAAATCAAAAAACGGTACGTACAGTCTCCTTCCGAATTTATTTATTTTAAGTACGTCTTCTTTATCTTTATGTTTTTTATTCCGCAAATGGAATGATAATACAGCTGTACCGGTTTGATATACATTTAACAGGATACTATCAATTTCTAAATTGTAAGTAGTCGCTTCGGAATCACAGAGTTTTATATTATAAAAAAGTGTTTCATTTTTAGATATTTTATATTCAAAGTGGTTAATAAGTTTATCGTTATTTTCTGTTTGCTTTGTTTTTAAGTCATCTCCAAGATCATATAAAATTTCTCTTACATATTCGTAAAAATAATTATACTCGTTGTAATGGTCGAAATGTTCAAGTGTAAACTTAAATTCATCTCGATTCCAATTTGAACCATCTAATTTTTTTCTGAAGGCTTCAACATTAAATTTATCCTTGAGAGATTCTTTTTCTCCAACATCCCAATGTCTCCATTTAAAGGGAAACAAAAATATGTGATAACTATAAATTTTTTCATTCTCCTCTTTATTCAATATTTCAATAACTCCATCAACTAATTTTTTCATAGTTTCTTCATTATTATTTTCTATTAATATTCCGAAATATCCCTTTTTACCGCCGCCGTAAAAAGTTTTATGCCCGTCAACTAAATTTTTATATTTTTTTACCAGATTCGGTTTGCCATTACCGATGTAAAGCAGTGAATTTTCATTATAAATTAATAACTTGTCTGTTTTACCATACATTAAATCAATAATTGGACTAAACTTATCCGTTAGAGACTTTATAACTGTAATATGATTTTTCTCAGTTTTAAATTTTTCAATCGATTCTTTTGCCAGTTTCTCATCTTTTTCCGTAACACCTTGTGCATCTTTATCTTTTTTTCTAATCTCCCTAATTTCATTTTCAGTAGCGCAAATTTCTTTTAACGCGCTGATATGCCCCCTATCGTTTGCCGCAATTAATTGCTGCCATCTATCCAGCTTAATTTTTAATAATTCTGCGATTTGCTCAAGTGAAGATTTATTATTTTCATATTCATTGTGGTGATCAATTATTTTTGCATTCCCGGGTTTGTCAATATCTATAGTTAGTTCAATTAAAACGGGGGTATCATCTTCTTTTAACTTTTTAAGTTCATCTTTGTAATCGGAAAGCTTAGCTCCCCAAGTTAATTGCTTATCATAAAATTTAAAATTATTATCAATTAAGATATCTCGAATGGTCAGCATTTCTGCATCGTACCCACCAAGAAAAAATATTAAATTTTCTTTTTTATGTTTTATATCTCCATAATTTTTATCACCAGGCAAATTAACTTTTCCTTTTAATATTTTTTAAAATCTAATATGAACTTAAATAAATAAAAAGATAGCCCCTTAACAAAACTTGACATGTTTGCCCCGCCTTTTTTAGATGAAAACAAAATAAGGAATTTTGTTGTTAAAAAAAAATTAATGTTGTTTTTCAAGTGATATTTTCAAAAATCAAGGGATGATTGTCCAATAGATAATTTTTCACATTTGAATAGTTGTATTCTTCATGCTTCCTTATAACCGAATTAGGCCAAATAGGGTTGTCTCAAGAAAATTCCGGAATTCAAAATATTGTAAAAATTGAAGAATATAAGTTCCGGATCAAATTACAAATTTTTAATAATCTTTTCTTTGGGATATTCTATCATATAAATAAACTTTAACTTTTTCAATGACGAAGGGCTTAAATTCAAATTCCATTGTAAGAGTCCCGTTTTTTCATCATACTTTGCCCCTGATT
>CAZXJG010000183.1:0-6262 GCA_964640985.1 uncultured Melioribacteraceae bacterium
AATTTCAACCAGAGTGATTTCCGGGAAAATTTGGGGCTGTGTCATTTGTTTAATACTATTGATCCAATCTTTGGTAATGTCCTGATTTACATCCGTACCAATTATTTTGGCTTTATCCGAAACCCCGATAAGAATTACACCACCGGAAGTATTTGAAAAAGCTGCAATTGTTTCTATAGCTTCTCTGCCAAATGTTGTTTTAAACTCAAGATTTTGTGATTCATTATTTTTTAATAATTCAGAAATTGATTGTAACATAATTTTTAAAACTTAAAATAATTTTATTAAACCACACTGATAAATACCAAGCGATACAAACCGATAACTCAGATTTCCCATTACTCTCACTTTTCACATCCATTCTACCACGGTCTAAACACAATCCCAACTCAAATAATTATGCGACAGCATCCCTGTGGGAACAACAAAGGAATCCGTCTTCGTCCTTCGGACTACGCCGGACAGATGTTGAAAATATAATTCCACAATTCCACCATTATTATTGCAGTTTGTTCGGCGAGGGAACCGGAACCAACTCCAAGGTAATAATCCGGTTTGGGCAATTCCAAATCATTAAAGAACACTTTTGACATATTCTCTTCGTAATGCTGACCCGTATGGCAAATTAGATGATTTATTTTCGAATCCGTCAAGTGCCGGACAAGTTTGAATTTTTGGAACTCACGATGAATTGGAGCAATTTTCTCCCGAAGGGATGGCTATGCCAATAAAATTAGGTCTTGCACCAACAACGGAAATAATTTTTAGCATTTATTTACCAATTCTTTTGGTATCGGTCTTTTTAAGTTTATCGAAAGATCTCATCCCCCGCAATACCAAGCATAGCTGTAATTATAGTGTAGAGCATTGAGTAATCCAAAGGCGGAGAAGTATTTTTAACAGACAAATTTGATTCCTTTCATATATTTATCATTTAAGTTAAATTATTTTTCATTCGTGCATTCGCGGCTAAAGGGACACGAGTGGATGGTTGATTGAATGATAACTTCTGCATTCTTTCTCCATTCGTCCAATCTCTTTAATCAATCTTTCACCGGCGCTTTTTCCAAATCTGCTTTTACCATAATCTTTATCAATTCTAAATTATAAAATAAAAATTATTAATAATTATTTAGGGTTTGTATTTCAAACCATCAATATAGCCCTATTCTCAATAAACTTATATCAATTTTGCTAAATCCAAAAACTTTTGGCTCTATCCTATCTTAGCATAGAGCCTAAATCATTTATATAAATATAAGCATCAAATATTTGACCGTTATAAAAAACACCCTGCTTTAATTGCGTCTTATTATACCGCTATGCAATTGGTTTGCAAAAATATGCGGCGGTATAACTGTCAATACGAAATGGTTGAACATCAAACCATTTCTGTTCCAGTATATTTGAAATAAACTTTTTTACGTTTTGCATATTATCTTTTAAAGATATCACATCTTTTTCAAGATTTAGAAATCTATCAACTGTTATTTTTTCACTATTTATTACATAACCGTGCAATATGTATTGTTTTAATACTTTTGTAGCCCATTTTCTAAATTCGATAGTTTTTAAAGAATTAATCCTATAACCAATTGCTAAAATCATATCCAGATTATATAATTTTACTTCTTTTGTTTGTTGTTTGTTTTTAATAGCTCCATGTTTAGTGGTTATTTCCATTTTGGAAACAGCCAATTTTTCTATTAACTCATTTTGATTTAAAATATTTTTTATATGTTTAGAAACAGCAGGAACATTTACATCAAAAAGCTCTGAAATTTGTTTTTGCGTAAGCCAAATAGTTTCACGGTCAATTGATACTTTTAATTCTATTTCGCCATTATCATATACTACAATTTGATTATTTGGAAGAATATTATTTTTCAAACTGCTATCCTTAATTTATATTTCAAAAGGGGAGGACATTCGTCCTTTTGACTTAGCCGGATTACCAATGAGCAATTTCCCAAAGGGACAGGGAACCTCTGTGGCGCGGTAGTAGCGAGGATTAACTGCAACAATAACATTGCCAAAGAGGGGCAGTGTATGATTGTCTGCTTTCAATGGGGATTGATTGATTTTATTTGCATGGTTGTATGGCTGTATGGAATTTGTCTTCATGGATAGATTTCACAATTCCTTTTAAATACTCCTAGACTTTAATTTTATTTATTTTATTTTTTACACTAAGAAGTTCTTTACTGAAATTCGTCATAATTTGATCAAAAATATCTTTAATCTGCTCAGGTAAATAATCATGTACTATTCTATTTCTAATGTCTCTCATATCAATCCATTTGCCAATTGAAGTTATAATATTTTGTTTTTCCATATTTAATAGCAGATCTCTAAAAGAGTCTGACGGAATAGCAAATAAATATAGTTCGTAAGTTTTAAAAAACTTTATACAAGTTTCAACGGCTCTAATAAATCTATCTGATAATGCATCATAAGGTTCAAGTTCTTTTGGTGTATATTTTTTATCTTTTTCAAAATATTTAAGATTATTCAGTGAAGCTTCTACTAATTCATTAGCCGAATTAACTTTTAGTCTTGCAGCTTCTAATAATACTTTATAGTCTTTTTTCATTTAATTTTTTCCATTGTTAAAGTATTAATAAAAGCTTTTTGGTCATCAGTAAGAAAATCTTTATTAAAAACAATTACATCAATTTTCTCTTCACAATTAAGGAAAAAACGTCTTTTAATTTTTTGAGATAATTTAAGAGCATTTTTATTAGAATAGATTAACAAATCTATATCCCCACCCTTTTTATTTTTATCTAATCTAGAACCAAAGGCATATACATCATCTTTTACATCTTTTAATGCCTCCCAAATTGCTATTTTTTCAACTGAATCTAATCTAATATTTTCCAGCATAATATTTTTTTTATAGATAATTAATTTATGGTTGTTACTTCAAATAAATATATAAATTTTAAATATAATTTTATAAAAATCTAAAACCTTCTTTTCAATACTTTCTTAAAATCTTCACGTGCCATCATTTTTACCAATTCATCAAATTTTGTTTTTGCCTCCTATCCTAAAATTTCCCTTACTTTAGCTGCATCACCAATGAATTTATATATTGTAAGCTGCGAACCATTTCGCGGCGTTGAGGCTTCTGTGTCATGAAGTGTTTAATGACATACACTTAATTAAACTTTTCACGTTTGCCGTCGTTTCACGTTTTACTTCTAACTTCTGATTGCCGATTGTTAGATTTTTCATTCGTGCATTCGCGGCTATCATAAAGCAATTATGAATTATAAATTTTTAATTTTGAATTGTAAATTTATTTTTGATGTTAATTTGTTTTTTATTCTTTATTATTTGTCTTTTATTCTTTTGTGGATTATAAATTCCACTTTGCTCTTTACAATTCTCCGGTTCATTTGTCAAGTTTAGTAATTAATTCTTCCGGTTTCGATAATTTCAGATACAAAAGGAACCCTTATTCATTACTTTGTTATTATTTCATTTATTTCTTTTACCACTTCCGGAAAAGAAGGCTTAACGGATTCTATCACATTATCTAGTAAATGTTTATGATTCGGAAAAGTTTTCATATTCGGGAAATGAGGTGTATTGTCATACCTAAAAATTAGCTGATTTTCTTTGTCTTGGAAATGATAACTATAACCCAAATGCTTTAATTGATTCCCTTCACAAATAACAGCTTCACTAACCTCAAAAAGTGAACCTTCTTCAAAACGAACTCTAATTTTTAAATTTATTCTGTTATAACCTAGAATTTCTTCATTATAAAGTTCAACATTGCAATCTTTAATACTTTTTATCGATTCTTCTACTTTTGTAAAATACTTATCAAGTTTAGGATACAACGCTATTTAGCGACCTCTCAATTTCAGTTTTTAAAGCAATATAATGCTGATAATCATTTGCCCATTCAATCATTTCGACATGCTCAATGCATAGCATTTCGTTATCATCTGCTAATTCACCTTTAGTATATTTATAATAAAAGTTTTCTGATACCAAATTATATTTTTCTTCATACAGACTAAGCCGCTTTGATACATTTACTAAAGCGTCAACTAATGAATCGTATGTAATTCTTTGCTTTTTCATTTCATGCCTCGTTTTGTTCTTTTTAGTCTTAAATAACGATATAAGCACTTTACACGGTAATTTCTTTTACCGGTTTCTCAATTATTAAATGTTCAAGAAATAGAGAATAAACACAATCTTCACTCTTGAACAAATTATTCATTGCTTTAAAATTTACTTCGGAAGCATCAACCTAATACTTTATGTGATCAATTTTATTCATTTGCACAATTATATTAAGTTTTCTTAATTACTAATTCAACTTCAGTATAATATAAACATTTTTCAGGAAAAGGGGATGTAAATATTTTTAATTCTTTCATATTCGTAGTATCCGTTCAATTAGCGGGCTATTACTAAACAATTATGAATTATGAATTTTGAATTTTTAATTTTGTATTAAGCTCTTCACGTTTGCCGTTTCACGTTTTACTTCTAACTTCTGATTGCCGATTGTTAGATTTTTCATTCGTGCATTCGCGGCTATCATTAAGCAATAATGTTATTTATACTACTACTTTTTTTGAAGACTGCTTCTTTCTAATGAATCCCTTTGTTAAGGGTAATTGGAAGTTTCCGGCAACTATTCCCGGCACGGTAATATCTTCATCTAATTCTTCCCATCTTAAAGCATATCCGTTTAATCTTAATGTTACTTTAGAAAGATCGGTTGTTTTAGCTTTTTTCAGAAGTTTAAATCTATCAGCAGGAAAACCGATAATTCTTCCATCAGTTAGTTCAATAAATATAGTTCTTCCTTCACTCCAAGCTCTGATTGCAGCGGGTTCTTCAGTGTCGTTTATATTTTGCTCCGTGGAATTCATAGTATTTCCTTTCTAATAAATTTTGATGTTCATAAATATACTTTTCAATTATTCTTAAATTTTTAGGCTTTATTCCTTTATTTCTCGCTAGTTTAATAGGCTCCAACCAAAATTTACATTCATTATTGCCATAAGCTACATGAATATGCGGAGGTTCATTTCTCTCGTCAGAATAAAAGTGAAATCTATAGCTTCCTATTCGTAAAACTGTTGGCATTATAAAATCTAATTAAAATATTTCTATTAAAATAATCATTAATTATGATAATATTAATTTTATTTTATTATTATTTATCCCCGTTAAAATCTTCTTTATGAAAGATGTTAGTCCATGAATTAAAGTATCTTGATTGCCGATAGCAGATTGTTGGGTTTTGATTTCTGATTTCATGAGCCACCGATCACACCGATTAGAAACAATTATGAATTATGAATCTTTAATTTTGAATTGAGCTTTTCACGTTTGCCGTTTCACGTTTGACTTCATGCTTCAAACTTTAAATATGAATGATAGAAACAAAGTATTTAGCATGGATTTTTTAATTATAAAATTTTTTATTCGTGCAATCTGTGGACTATTACTGGGAAATTAATAGTTAACAATTATGTCAAAAGTATCGCTTCGGGAAAAATTGAATTTCGTCGTTATAATAAATATCACCCTTTGAAGAATATTTATGTTTTATTACCAAGCTAAAAGCAATTTGTATTTTATAATTAAAAAAATGATTTAAATTATTAATCAAGTTTAGTTAATAAACAACTATGCCATTTTCAATGATCTCAGATACAAAAGGATTTTGTTTGTTGAATTCTTTAACCCCAAATGGATGCGGTTCAATTACTTCATCAAAATTTCTGCAATATTTCATTAATTTAAGACGCATTGAAAATCTATCTTCTGTAATATCTTTTAATACAACAGCAAGATCAATATCGCTATCTGTTTTAGCCTTTCTTTTTGCATAAGAACCGAACAAAATTATTTTCTCAATTGGGAATCCGGCATCTATCAGCAACTTTGTATATTCTTTTATGACTTTATTTATTTGTCTATTTGATTTAACAGCCATAATCTTTACTTTTGAACAAATTATTCATTGCTTTAAAATCTACTTCAGAAGCATCAACCCAATATTTAATAAGTTCATTTTTGTTCACTTTAAAAATATTTTTTCAAGCCAAAGTTACAAAAATTCTGCTCTTTTTTTTACCACAGATTTTCACAATGATTTTTTCTGAGTTTATCTGTGTTAACCCCGTGAGATATGTAATTATCTAACGGGGTAAATCTGTGAAGTAATCTGTGTTAATCTGTGGTTTGGCTTTCTTTTTACCACAGATTCGCTCAGATTCAG
>CAZXJG010000184.1:0-6256 GCA_964640985.1 uncultured Melioribacteraceae bacterium
CTTCTGTGGAGGTGCTTATTGTGCAGTGGTCTCATTATTCAATAGTTTTCTCTTCAATATTATTCTGTCTTACCATAAATGACAAGGTACTATAACACTCAGTCAAGCGCTTCAGTTAACGTTCCAATTATATGATGTTTGCCTTTATTCCATTATATCATTTCAATTTATGGAGGCAAATATGGGTCAAGCGCGGTAGAAGCAAACCAGATATACTGTGTTTCAGACCCAAGCAAAACAAAGTGAAGCTGGAAGTACAGCGTGGCTTTAGTGTTGGCTTGATGTATCTCAAATATATAAAAGGCAAATTTTTATCTATTTATCGCTTTACGATATCATATGAATTAACAACTTTATCAGCAAATTTCTTTTCAGTTCTTTTTTGAAAGAAATCACTTAATGTTGCCGTGCAATTGGAAACCAAATATGCGTTAAACTTCTTACTGATCATTGTGCTCATTGTCTTTGCGACACACTGGTCGGTCGTAAATCCACAAATAAAAATATTTTCAAGATTATTTTTTTTCAGAATAGTTTCCAAATCACTTCCAATAAATGCATCAAAAGCATATCTTCCTTTTACGAGTAAATCTCCTTTTTCAAAAAGGCCGTCGGAAATTTCCGATTTCCAAGTTCCCTTAGTAAATACTTTTCCAAATGTGAGAAATGCAAGCCACCCTTTTTTCTTTTTAGGGTCAATAACCAAAGGAGCATGAATTATTTTTATTCCCTGCCTTTTTGCATTATTCACTAAACTTCTGGTATTTTCTAAAACATTTCGAGTATCTAATTGCTTTTTGATAAGCCGGCTGTAAAGACCTTTTTGAGTCCATTGATTTTGAAATTCAATTAAAAGAACTGCTGATTTTGATTTGTTTATATTCATATTAATACCTCCAAGTGTAAATGATTTAAAAAATTTGCATTCTACTTTTTCCAATATAACATCAAGTCAATTTCATATAACGTCTATGTATAAGCGATATTTGCAGATGATATAATATGTCGAAAGCGAATCATCCGAAAATATGGGTGGAGCGAAGCAATTGAACGTAACTGCTTATTGTGCAGTGGTCTCATTATGTTATTTTGCAAAGTTAACAATGTGTTCAATTTCTTTTTCGGAAAAATTAAATTGCCGGAAAATATAATTATCAAGTTTTCTAAAGTCATTTTTTCCTTGAGTAATCTCACCAACAAGTAAAATTATTTTTTGAAATATCTTTTTATTCCAAAGCGGTAACGGCATTTGTTCAATATGACTTCTCAACACCTTTATGCTTGCAAACTTTTTTTGAAAAACAAATTGATACAAAGATGAATTAAATAATGCTGCAATAACCTTGATCGGATAATTTTCTAATTTTGGAATTACAATGTTAGCGCTGTTAAGTGTCAGTTGTTGTTTGTCATCGTATGCAAAAACCAAATTTTTAGAAATAAATTTATAAATAAGTTTCTCTTTTGCACGATATTTCTCGACAAGAGCAACTTGTTGAAATTTTCCCGGAGTAAATAAGATATAATTTGTTGGTTTTTTAAGAACAAATTTTTCAATATCTTTTCCTTTGTAAATTGGCTCAAATCCTTTTTGTTTTTCTGAAACAACATATTTTTTGTTGTTTCCTGTTACGATTCCAAGTGCCCAATCGGCATTTCCTGCTAAATTGATATGCTTTATATTGTAAACTTTATCAATAATATCTGTATCAATAGTATTAGCATGAATGTTAAAAATAAAATCTTGATTGTATGTCCATTTTGATTGAGGTATATTATAGATTTCTTTTTTCTTTATAATTTCAACTTCTTTTTTATCGTCCTGATTCTTAGTTATGTCCAGTCTTATCACCGGAGTAAAAACATTTTTAAATACTCTGTCGAGATAAAAAATTTTGCCAACTTGAGTATTTTTTAAAATTATTTCTCGTATATCTTTATGTATTTTTACATTCAAAATTGATTCCGGGAGAATAAAAGAAATAACACCTTTATTGCTTAATAAATCGGTACTTTTTTTCAAAAAATAAGAAAATGATTCAAAAGATTTTATTTGTGGGTATAAATTTTTTAACCGTTCTATATCACTTTTTGAAAAATGAACGCCCCAAGGCGGATTTGTAGCAATAACATCAAAATCTCCGATATTTTCATCATTCAAACTAAATAAATCATAATTTTCAATTTCAAAAAGTGTATTTTTGCAAACAATATTTGGAGCAAAATTTTTATCTTTGTATGTAATTAGTAAATTCAGTCGAGCAATTCTAACGGCAATTTCATCAATATCAACTCCATAAATATTTTTTGGATCGTTAATTTTATCTGCAAATGCTAATAAAAATTGCCCTGTTCCGCAACAAGGATCTAAGACTTTTGAATCTGATTTCACATAATCATCAACTATTTTTTTAACGATAAATTCAGGGGTATAGTATGAGCCATTTTGAGATTTTTTACCTTCGGTAAGAAGTGATTGATAGATGAATCCTAAAATATCTTTCTGTTTTGGTAATTCACAATCAAGTAAAAAAGAATAGCTGTTCTCTATTTCATTTGGGGCAATTTCAGATCGCCAAGAACTTAATTCTTCGTTGATTTGCTTATTGCTCGATGTAACATTTTTTTCTGAAAGTATATTTTTAATATCTAATTGCTCAATAATTTTTCCCTTTCTTAGAAAGTTAAGTGCTAAAAGAAAAAGTGAAGTTTTAATATTAATTTTGTTTTGTTGCACAAATAAAATTATTTGATAAACAACATCAATATTTCCATTTGAATTTAAGTATTCATCAGGAATAAAAGTTTTTTCTATCTTAGATTTATTTGCTCTTCCATTTAATTTTTCTATTTTTCCATTTTCAATATTTTTTTTTAGTTTTTGGATTTTATGTAAATAAAAATTGGAGCGATGATTTGAAATCGTTTGCAAATTTCCACATTTTATCCAATTGCGAACGGTAGCAGTTGAAATACCCAAAAAAACAGCAACATCTTCAATGTTCAAAATTTCTTTATTCATCGAGTATCGTGTTGTCGTGTCAAATCTCATTGCTTTATTATGTCTATTTTTTCTAAAATATAAAATCGTTTTCGGAGCGATGTCGGAAAAATATTTTTTGAATTACGTATAATGAGACCACTGCACAATAAACACCTCCACAGAAGGTTAAGTAATGTACTAACTTTGGTTTAATCACTTGTTGCCCAATGATTTATGCACTCTGTTGCAGCCGGTTAATTTTTCTCTAATACGTGTAAGTATTCTTCTGTTTTATCTGCTTTGTGATTTCGATTTTCTTCTTTATCTGCTCTAAATCTTTGATAATTAGTAGAAATCAAATCATATTTACCGTATTTTGACATTATTTCTCTCACATCGCTTACAGACATTAAGCCTTCATTGTTATAACTCAAAAAGATATATTCAAATTTTGCGTTTCGTATTAATTCTTCAAATGTTTTTTTAACAGTTGATTTACTACAATACTGAGATTTATTATAATTTCTTAACCCTGTTTTTCCTTTTGGAATGAAATAGTCATATTTTGCAATAGTATTTAATAAATGATAGTTTGCACCATATTGTCTTGCATTGTATGGTGGGTCTAAATACAAAATATCGCCTTCTATTTTTTTAATCAATTCATTGCTGTCACAATTAAAAACAACATGTTTATCGCCATTTATTATATATTCTGCAGCTTCTAATACCAATTCTTTCTGTGCAGTTCTTTTTAAATATTTCAAAAATGCCCCGTAAACCGAAGCCGTATTTGCAACTTTATCGGCACTTTCAAGTAAACTTGCAAGTAAGAAATAATATAAATCGTCATTTATTTCTTTATTTTGTTTCCATTTATTAATTTGCTGTCTAATGGCGTCTATTGTTTTTCCGTTTACATCAGAAAAATATTGACGACCACTTCCACTACCAAAGCAATAATTTTTATAAATAAAATCTTCAATAGGCTTGATTTTATTTAGTTCTTCTATATATTTTTCTTTGCCCTTTATCGGTTTATGATTTTCTATATAATTTTTATTTAATACATAACTGTAATATTCAAAATCATTTGCAATAACCTTTTTAACTTCGTTCTTGAAATTTCTACCAACAATACCTGTTCCGGCAAAAATATCGCAAAATACTTTATCTGATAAATCATTGCCAACTACTGAATAAATAGTTGATTTAATAAAGTTTGACAGTTTGTATTTTGAGCCTATGTAGTTCATAATTAATACTCATTTTTATTTTTTAGAGTAAAATGGTCTAATATTTTCATCTTATCGTGTTCAATTATTGTATCGACTTTACCTTTTTGCCTTGCACCTAACAAGCATCATTTCAACAACTCCTTCAACATTCTTATCGGGATATACCATTCCTGCAAAATCCAAACCTAATCTTCGGGCAATAGATGAACGAACTTGTTCATAATTAAGCAATTCACCTTCTATTTCAGATGATTTTAACACATCAAGTGTTAAAGTTGAGAGCATTGTTTCTTCTTTTATTGAAAAACCTAATGCACTAATTTGTCCAAAAATTTTTCCTTGCAGATGACGAACCTTTCCAAGAATAACTTGAATTTCTTTTTCATCCCAAATGAAATTAGCCCAATTGCTATATTGATAGATGTATTTTATCATTTTTATTTCCTAATTATGCGACAAATTAATAATATCCGCATATGTAATGAGAATAATACAAGTATTCTCCGCACCTCTCTTTTTTCTCACATTGGCTTTAACGGTTTGGCTATGCGTAGTGCGGGAGTTTTATCGCATTTCACTTTCAATTTAGTACTGTCTTATATTTACTGCTAAATACTTCATTACTATCACTATCCCCCCGCATTACGTATAGCTTTTGTTAGAGCCGGTGTTTTATAATTCGTCTAATTCATAATTTGTGCTTCTTCCTCCTGATTTTTCTTGTCTCAATATACCTTTTTCAATTAAGGCCTTTATATCTCGCAAGGCTGTGTCCTGTGAGCATTTTGTGATTTTAGCCCATTTTGGTGTCTTTAATTTTCCTTCAAAACCATCAAGAAGTTTGTTTAACATCAATCGCTGACGACTGTTTAATTCTGTATTTTTATGTTTGTCCCAAAAATCAGCTTTATAAAGCACTTTGTTAATAGTTTGTTCTGTATTTTTTAAAGCACGATATAAACAGTTAAGAAACCAAATTAACCATTCTGTTATTTCACCGTCTTTATGTTGAATTTTTTGTAAGATGTCATAATATTTTTTTCGTTCTAATAAAATCTGATTTGACAGACTGTAAAATCGTTGGGAACTGTTATCTGACCGAGCAAGTAACAAATCGGAAATAGCTCTGGCAATACGACCATTACCATCGTCAAAAGGATGAATAACAATAAACCAAAAATGTGCAATCGCCGATTTGATTACTAAGTCTAATTTCGTGTCGCTATTAAACCATTCAAGAAATATATCCATTTCATATTTTACTTGTTCAGGTGGTGGGGCTTGATAATGAATTTTCTCTTTTCCCATAGGTCCGGAAACAATTTGCATTTCTCCCTTTCGATAACAACCTGTATCAATTTTATACATTCCGCTTCTGCCTGTCGGAAAAAGAGCTGAATGCCACCCGAATAACCTTTCTTCGTCAAGAGGTTTATCATAATTTTGCGTTGCATCAAGCATCATTTCAACAACACCTTCAACATTCTTATCGGGATATACCATTCCTGCAAAATCCAAACCTAATCTTCGGGCAATAGATGAACGAACTTGTTCATAATTAAGCAATTCACCTTCTATTTCAGATGATTTTAACACATCAAGTGTTAAAGTTGAGAGCATTGTTTCTTCTTTTATTGAAAAACCTAATGCACTAATTTGTCCAAAAATTTTTCCTTGCAGATGACGAACCTTTCCAAGAATAACTTGAATTTCTTTTTCATCCCAAATGAAATTAGGCCAATTGCTATATTGATAGATGTATTTTATCATTTTTATTTCCCATTTATGCTACAAATATACAAATATTCTCCGCATATTTAGTGAAAATAACATAAGTATTCTCCGCACCTCTCTTTTTTCTCACATTAGTTCTAACGATTGTGTATGAAGCGTTGGGCATTTTGAAACACCTAACTTTCAATTTACCATGCCGTTTATTTATATTCATAATATTCAATTTAACTATCACTCGCCCAATGCCTTATATACATTGTTGGCAGCTGGTTTTAATTCGTTTTCAAGTGTTTAATCGTTT
>CAZXJG010000185.1:0-6247 GCA_964640985.1 uncultured Melioribacteraceae bacterium
GTTTTAATCTTTTTTATGAATATACACAGCAATATTCGTGTAAATTTGTGTAATTCGTGTCTTATTTTTTTGCCGCTAATGCGCGAATAAATGCAAAAGAATTTTTTTAATTGATTGTTATATTTGATTAATTTTAACATTATTATATCAATAATATTTTAGAAATTTGTTATGAACAAAAAACAGACTAATAAAAATGATGTAAAACTTGATCCGGATTTTGATTTGGAAAATGATTTTGAAATTCCAACATATTCACATTGGAAAAATTTAGTTAAACATGAACTTAACGGTAAAAATTTTGACGATCATTTGATTACGGATTCGTACGAGGGGATAAAAATTCAGCCTCTTTACACAAAAAGCGATATTGAGAAAATTCAATATCTTGATAATATGCCCGGTTTTGAAAATTATTTAAGAGGAAATTCTGCAGGCGGAAACGTTACAAACGGCTGGGAAATTAAGCAATTATTGAAAACAACTAATTTGGAAGAGTTTAACAAACAACTTCGTAAAGCGTTAAAAAACGGTCAAAATAGTATTACAATCCCAATTGATTTATCTATCTTAATTGATGAAAATTTTAAAATTGAAAAATCACATCAATCCGAATACAACGGACTTTTTATTTCTTCAATCGACTCATTTGAAAAATTATTTGAAAAAATAGAAATTAAAAATTATCCTGTTTATATCGAAGCTAACTATTCTCCCCTACCTATTTTTTCACTATTCGCCTCATACATGAACAAGCATAAAATAAGTATTTCCGATATTCAAGGGGGCATAACTGCTGATTTTATCGGTTATTTAAGCGTTAAAGGAACTCTACCGCATTCAATAAATTCCTGCTTTAATAATTTGAAACATTTAACATTATGGCTGCATAAAAATAATTCCAAGATGAAAAGCATTGCAGTTTCCGGCATTCAATACAACAGCGCAGGGGCAACGGCGGTTCAGGAATTGACTTTTACATTAGCAACAGCAGTCGAATATTTAAATGAGCTTATCGACAGAGGATTATCACCGCAAATTTCCGCCGAGAAAATGATGTTTAGTTTCGGAATAGGTCCCTTTTATTTTATGGAAATTGCAAAACTGCGTGCAGCGAGAATATTATGGTCACAAATCGCTTCCGAGTACGGAATATCGGGATTAGGCAAACAAATATTTACAATTGCAAAAACTTCCGTTTATAATCAAACTGTTTATGACCCTTACGTTAATATGTTACGAACCGCAACGGAAACGTTTTCAGCTATTGTTGCGGGTGCTAATGGTATTCAAACCAATCCATTTAACGAAACTTTAGGAATGCCCGATAATTTTTCAACACATCTTGCCCGCAATACACAATTAATCCTTAAAGAAGAAGCGCATTTAAATAAAATAATTGATCCTGCGGGCGGTTCGTTTTATGTAGAAAAATTGACCGAAGAAGTCGCAGAAAAAGCATGGACACTTGTTCAAAAGATTGAAAAAAACGGTGGAATGCTGAAATCATTAAAATCGGGCATACCGCAAAAAATGATTGAAGAAACTGCAAAACGGAGAAATAAAAATTTAGAACATCGAAAGGACATACTAATTGGAATTAATAAATACGCAAATCCAACTGAAGAGAAACTTCCCGGTAAACCTTTCGACGTAAAAAAAAGTATTGATATATCGATTAAAGAATTTAAAAATTTCAGGGAAAATATCAATAAACAACTATTGCTCGATAAAATAAAAAATTTGCGGAATTCAATAAATAAAAATAATGGAATAATTAACAAAGCTATTGATGCCGCTTCAGCAGGAGCTTCGTTAACCGAACTTGTTAAATGTTTCCATAATAAAAATAGCGATGAAAAAATAATTCCAATTAAAATTTACCGTATTGCTGAAAAATTTGAATTGTTGCGTCAACTTTCGGAAGGAATTGAAAAAATACGCGGCTTTAAACCGAAGGCTTTATTACTTACAATAGGTGCCTTGAAAAATTATAAAGCACGTGCCGAATTTTCCCGTGAATTTTTTGAAGCAGGTGGATTTGAAGTTGTAAAATCCGGCGAATCTTTTTCAATGGAAAAATTTAATTTTCCTCAAAATCCGCCTCCGGATATTTCCATTATTTGTTCTAACAATTCCAATTACGAAAAAATTACACCTTCATCAATTGAACTTATAAAAACGAACTGTTTTCTAAATTATGTGATATTTGCAGGTAAGCCGATTAAGTTAGATAAACAAAACAGTGCAATTCATTTTATTTACAACGGTGTAAATATGTTTGATGTTTTGTTGAAACTTTTGAAGAATATTAAAAATAAATTATAATATTTAGATTGAAAGAATGATTTTTTTATTATTTAAATGAAAAATAATCAGATAATCCATTACAGCTTTTATAATTGCGGAGTATCAAAAGAGAAAAAGTCAAAATATATGATTCTTGTAAAACATGAATAAATATAAATATATGAAAAAACCGGATTTTTCTAAAATCAAATTAAACTTAAAATCTCAAAATATATCATTTGACGAATGGGAAAAACGAATTGAAACTAAAACGGGCTTCAGCTTGCACGAGCTTATTTGGCGTACAATTGAAAATGTGGACATAAAACCGTTATATGCCAAAGATGATATTAAAAATTTAAAACATATTGAATATTTATCGGGAATTCCTCCGTATTTAAAAGGTCCCTACCTTACAATGTACGTTACAAAACCCTGGACAATACGTCAATATGCCGGTTTTTCAACTGCTGAAGAAAGTAATGCATTTTATCGCAGAAACTTAGCACAAGGACAAAGAGGTCTATCCATTGCATTCGATTTACCGACACACCGCGGTTACGATTCCGATCATCCACGCGTGGTTGGGGATGTTGGAAAAGCGGGAGTAGCTATTGATACGGTTGAGGATATGAAAATTTTATTCGATGAGATTCCCCTTGATAAAATGTCCGTTTCAATGACTATGAATGGAGCGGTATTGCCTGTAATGGCGTTTTATATTGTTGCCGCCGAAGAACAAGGGGTAAAGTGGGAACAGCTTACCGGAACAATTCAAAATGATATTCTAAAAGAATATATGGTTAGAAATACATACATCTATCCGCCTGAAATGTCAATTAAAATAATTGCGGATATTTTTAAATTCACTTCCGGTAAAATGCCGAAATTTAACAGTATCAGCATTTCCGGATATCACATACAAGAAGCCGGCGGTACAGCGGATTTAGAAATGGCATATACACTTGCCGATGGACTGCAATATGTACGCACAGGTATCGGCGCAGGTTTGGATATCGATTCTTTTGCTCCGAGGTTATCATTTTTCTGGGCGCAAGGAATGAACTTTTTTATGGAAATCGCCAAGATGCGGGCTGCCCGCTTAATTTGGGCAAAGCTTATCAAAAAATTTAATCCGAAAAATCCAAAGTCGATGTCTTTAAGAACACATTCACAAACTTCAGGCTGGAGTTTATCTGCACAAGATCCGTTCAACAATGTAGTACGGACTTGTATTGAAGCAATGGCCGCCGTTATGGGGCATACTCAATCCCTTCATACAAACTCACTTGATGAAGCTATTTCATTACCAACTGATTTTTCGGCACGAATAGCAAGAAACACTCAATTATATCTTCAAGAAGAAACAAACATTACAAAAGTTATTGACCCTTGGGGCGGTTCTTATTATGTCGAATTTTTAACCAATGCTCTTTTAAATAAAGGTTGGGAACATATTCTGGAAATCGAATCGTACGGCGGAATGGCAAAAGCAATCCAATCCGGAATACCGAAAATGAGAATTGAAGAGGCTTCGGCGCGTCGTCAAGCGCGAATTGATTCGGGTAGAGAAATAATTGTAGGTGTTAATAAATATCAATTGGAAAAAGAAGAACCGATTGATATACTTGAAATTGATAATACTGCCGTTAGATTAGCTCAAATTACAAGAATAAAAAAAATAAAAGCAAAACGCGATGAGACTAAAGTAAAAAAAGCTTTGAAAGCTATTACTCGCAGCGCTGAAAACGGAGACGGAAATTTATTGGAACTTTCTATTTATGCCGCACGCGCTAGAGCTACTTTAGGAGAGGTATCATCGGCAATAGAAAAAGTATGCGGGAGGTATAAGGCTGTGAGCAAAACAATATCAGGAATTTATAGCAGCGAGTTCGGCTCTGATGAAAAAAATCAAATAGAAAATGTTCGCAGATTGACCGATGAATTTGCCGAACACGAAGGGCGCAGACCACGAATTTTAGTGGCTAAAATGGGGCAGGACGGACATGACCGCGGCGCAAAAGTAGTGGCTACCGCTTATGCCGATATGGGTTTCGATGTTGATGTGGGACCATTGTTTCAAACGCCTGAAGAAACTGCACGTCTTGCAGTTGAAAACGATGTACACGTTATCGGCGTTAGCTCACTTGCCGCCGGACATAAAACTTTGGTGCCGAAATTAATTGGAGAATTGGAAAAACTCGGCAGAAAAGATATTATTGTAATTATCGGCGGCGTTATTCCTCAACAAGATTATAAGTTTTTATATGAACATGGAGTAGCTGCTATTTTTGGACCCGGTACAAAAATTCCTTTAACAGGTAAAAAAATAATAGAAGAGATAAATAAAAGGTTCCGGACATAGTAATTAAAAGCTATAAAAAAAATTAAATTCTTGTTCGAACTTTAAATTTTCAATTTAAATTGGTTTTGCGAAGCTTCCTAAAAGTTAGTTTGTCATAGAACAATAATTTGTAATTACTCCATCGAACTTTTTAAGGGGTGTTAAGGTCGTACCGTAACAGCTTATGAGAGTAAAAACTAAAATAGAGATTCCCGGAATTTCTTACTATTTAAAAACCTTCGAGATTTCCTGTCTGAGGTAAGCGTTTACTTGTTGGAATGCAGCGTGTAAAAATCTCGAAGGTTTGTTTAAAAGGGAATTTTGTAATTAAGATTTCGGGAATCTTTTACTTTACTGCGTTCGTTCGCATAATGACTATCCATTTTTAATTAATTTACAACTTTTAAATATGTCAATAGTATTCTAAACAATGATAAAAACAGCAATCTATATTCACATTCCATTTTGTAAACATAAATGTATTTACTGTGATTTCTATTCGGTTATTAGTATTAAGAATAAAACCGAATATTTAAATGCACTAAAAAAAGAGATCCGGTATTATTCACTTAAATACGGACAAAACAGAGAGATAATTTCCGTTTTCTTCGGGGGCGGTACTCCATCTTATTTAGAGCCGGATTATATTTCGCAAATTTTAAATGAAATACAAAAAAATTTTAAGATATCATCAAATGCAGAAATTACTTTAGAAACAAACCCCGGCTCCGTAATGAAAACAAAATTAAAAAATTTCAAAAAAACCGGTATTAACCGGTTGAGCATTGGTGTACAATCTTTTAATGACGACGAATTAAAATTTTTAACACGCATACATTCTTCAAAAGAAGCGGTTCAAACCGTAAATGACGCTGCAAATATAGGGTTTGAAAATATAAGCATCGATTTAATATTTAATTTGCCGAATCAAACAAAAAAGATTTGGATAAAAAATTTGAACACCGCAGTCAGCCTTCCGATAAAACATATTTCCGCATATAGTTTAATTTTGGAAAAAGGTACCATCTTAAACAAGATGGTTCTTAATAAAGAAGTATCACTTCAAAATGCCGACTATGATGCAGAATTATATAAATTAACAATAGATTTTTTATCAACCCGTAATTTTATTCAATATGAAGTTTCTAATTTTGCTAAAGAAGGTTTTCAATGCATTCACAATAACGCCTATTGGAACTATACCGATTACCTTGGATTCGGCTGTTCGGCTCATTCGTTTATAGATAAACACCGCTGGTGGAATTTATCGAATATAAGTTCTTATATAAATTCCATAGAGCAAAAAAACAAAGCGGTAAAAAACGAGGAAACTCTATCATTAAAGGATCAAATGGATGAATATGTGATGCTGGCATTACGCAGTAAAGGGATTAACTTATTTGAGTTTTCCAAAAGATTTTCCGTTGACTGGCTTAAAAAAAACGACACTTATCTCGAGCTATTGGAAAAAGAACATTTGTTAAACAGAAAAAATAATTTGATCAAATTAACTAAAAACGGATATGCTGTTTGTGATGAAATACTTTCTAATTTAATTTAGGGGGTGGAATAAAATAAGTTATCGAATTACAACTCCTAAAGTATTTAATAACA
>CAZXJG010000186.1:0-6135 GCA_964640985.1 uncultured Melioribacteraceae bacterium
CTGGCCTGAACCTGTTGATGCCCTTTTTACCCAGGCTGATACAGCAAATCTATGGGGTCTAATTAAACCGCCGCATTTTTTACACCTCGGAACTCTGTTGTTTGCTTCAAATTCATTTAAACCATAAAAAGTTTTACAATTCACACAATAATTTCTTTCGATATTGCCGTGAAGTTCTAAAATATTTTTACTGCCTGCACGGCGGTGAAGATTATCGATGTTTTGTGTGATAACAGTAACTTCTTCAAAATAGTTTTCCATTTCCGCAATTGATAAATGCCCCTTGTTCGGTTTCGATTCATCTATAATTTTTCTTCGATATTGATACCATTGCCAAACAAGATCAGGATTTTTAATAAACGAATCAAAGCTTGCTAATTCTTCAGGCTTAAATTTGCTCCAAAGTCCGTTTTGACCTCTAAATGTAGATATACCGCTTTCGGCTGAAATTCCCGCGCCTGTAAAAAAGATTACACGATTCGCTTTAATTAATCGGTCGATAAAATCTTTTTGAAATTCCATAACTTAACTTTTTTAATTCAGATACAATATAATATTATTAACAAAGTTTTCGCTTTTTTTTATTCGTGTATTCGCGGCAAAAAAATAAGACACGAATTGCACAAATTTACACGAATGTTTTACAAATTTCTCTCCAATAAATCAAATTTGAAATTCTATAATCTTAATTCGGGAACTTTGTATTTTTTATTTTATATTTGGGTAAATGTGAAAAATATAGTTTGTCGGGGCTAATATAATACTTCCCAAATAGGGTTGTCAATCTTTCTAAAAATTTATAATTTATGATACTAAAAAACTAAAATTAGATTTTTTAATTTTATCTTTCTCTATATAAAGTGGTACAACTTTTGATTTAACTGCAATTAAAGTAGCGCAGTTATTCAAAAAGTAATATTACTTCAATAGGTTATTATATATTCGGAGGTTATAAAATAGCAAAAAATATTGAGCTTTTGGCCCGTTATGAAAAGTGGAATCCGAATAACAATGTAAACAACGATGCAATAAACATCTTTACCGTTGGTGCGGCATATTCACTTTTCCCAACAAAATGGTCGGCAGCTAAAATTACCGTAGCTTATGTTGTGCGTTCCGAAACGCCTTCTGTGAATAATAATATTTTATATGGAATGTTCCAGTTTGTATTTTAAAATTTAGTGGAGCTGTTTCTAAATGAGTTATTTGTTATTTTCAGCGTTATGGATAACAATAAAATTTTAACTTAATTATAATTTTATTTACAATTGTGTTATAACAATGTTTCTTACTTTTGAAATTAATCCATTAAAATTTATTTAATTGGCAAAGGAGGATATATGAAATTTTCCAAGTTTATATTAATCGGTTTTCTTACTGTAGTATTTATTGTAGGATTTAATGGCTGCAGCGGGGAAAAAACAGGTCCCATTAAAATTGGGGTTCTATTACCCTTAACCGGATCAAAAGCAAATTTTGGACAGATGGAAAAGAATGCTTTTGAGATGGCTAAAGAAAAAATCAACAAAGCCGGCGGTATCAGTGGACGTAAATTAGAATTTGTTTACGAAGATGATATTGGCAGAGCCGATGTGGGTCGTGCCGGTGCAGAAAAGTTAATTACCGTTGACAAAGTTCCGTTAATAACCGGCGGATACAGTTCGTCGGTAACATTTGCCGCCGCTGCCGTTGCGCAGCAGTACAAAGTTCCCTTTCTTGTCAATACGGGTTCTGTTGATAAAATAACGGAACCATCTGCTTTTAATCTTACAAAAAAGGATAGCAACAAATTTTATATTTACCGTTTAAATCCGCCGGTATCGGAATATGCTTCCGGACTTGAAGAACTATTAAAAAAAGTAGTTAAACCGAAAACCATTTTTATTATTCACGAAAACACGGCTTTCGGTACAAAAGGCGCTTCATCGTTTAAGAAAAGCTGTGCTAAATTGGGATTTAAGGTAGTAGGTGAAGAATCTTATACCACAGGTACAATAGATTTTAAACCGCTGTTACTTAATGCAAAAAAACTTCATCCGAATGTAGTTTACATGATTTCTTATGTGATGGATGCCGCAATGTTAATGAAACAAGCACGTCAATTAAATTTTACACCAAAGTTATATGTCGGCGCCGGCGCCGGGTTTACAATGCCTGCCTTCGAAAAGAATGCAGGACCGGCATCCCGCAGAGTGGTGTCGGCTACATTATGGCATCAAGCGCTGCCTATTAAAGGAGCTAAAGAGTTTTATGATAATTATGTAAAAAAATACGGCGGCAACGAACCTGATTATCACGGTGCAGAAGCTTATTCGTCGGCTATGGTTGTTGCAAATGTATTAAAACGCTGCAACGGTGATTATACCCCTGAAACAATTAAAAAGGCTCTCGATAAAACCGATATGATGACAATTTTCGGCCATATTAAATTTCAATCTTATGATAGTAAAATTCACCAGAACAAAATGAGAACTTATGTAGTTCAGTGGATTAATGGTAATCTAAAATTAATTTGGCCTAAAAATTTAGCAAATGCTATGTTTGAATATCCGATAAATTGGGAAAAAGTGTGGGCTCAAAAATAATTTTCTTTAAAGTTTCTGTAAAATAAAAGTTCTGTCATTTTTTTGGAAGCAATGACAAATTAGTTAAATATTTAATTTTGCAGAGGTCTTTCTTTTTAATCATAAGAAGTTCAGGGGAATTTAATGGAAATTTTTTTGCAATCGCTGGTTTCCGGCTTACTTATAGGGGGCTTGTACGCTATATTAGGGTTGGGAATGACCCTTATAATGGGTGTACTTAAAATAATCAATCTTGCTCACGGACAAATTTTAATGGTATCGATGTACATCACGTGGGTTTTGTGGGAGTATTTAGGCATCAGTCCTTATTTAGCCGTTTTTATCTCGGTGCCCGCAGTTTATGTTTTGGCAGATTTTATCAGCCGTTATCTTATTTATCCGCTTATGGAAAAAGATTCTATTTTGCCGGAAAATCAAGTGTTGATGACTGTGGGAATTGGGATGGTTTTAGTAGAGTTAGCTCGAGTAATTTTTTCAAGTGATTATCGTTCAGTACAAATTCCCGTTTCCAATAAAACATGGTATTTATCCGGTATTTCTTTTAGTGTACCGTTGGTTATAGCGTTCAGTGTTTCTATTCTTTTATCAATAGCCCTTTTTTATTTGTTAATGAAAACGGATTTAGGAAGATCCATTCGCGCGACAGCCCAAGATAAAGTTGCAGCTTCGTTAATGGGAATTAGTTCAAAAAGAATTACAATTTTAACCTTTGGAATCGGCAGTGCACTTATTGCGGCAGCAGGCTCTGTATTTCTTCCAATCTACTATTTATACCCCGATGTTGGACCTATGTTCACAATTAAAGCATTTGTAATAACAATACTTGGCGGTATGGGTTCAACAGTCGGTGCTATTGCCGGCGGGTTAGTTCTCGGAATTGCCGAAACTTTCGGTGCAACTTATATATCTTCGGGCTATGCAGATGCGGTTGGTTTGGTGATTTTCCTTTTGGTGTTAATATTTTTGCCCGGCGGCTTAAAACAACTAACCAAAATATAGACAGATGATATGAAGGAAATAAACCTAAAATATTTTACAATTTCGAAAACTGAAATTTTAGTAATATCTGTTGCAGTTATCTTACCCTTCATATTTAATTTTTCTCCGTATCTACAGGGACTTTTAATATTTGTATTGCTTTGGGTAATTCTCGGCAGTTCTTGGAATTTGCTTGCCGGCTATACAGGTCAAGTTTCATTTGGGCACGCAGCTTATTTCGGAATAGGAGCTTATGCCGCAGCATTACCATATTATCATTTTCACATTTCTCCCTGGTGGGGTTTATTAACCGGCGGTATTGCCGCTATAATTCTCGGTTATTTATTGGGGATCATAGTTTTCAGGCTGCGCGGACCTTATTTTGCACTCGGTACCTTAGCAACAGCAGAAATATTAAGAATTGTATTCGGGCAAGAAGAGTGGTTAACCAACGGACATAACGGAATTCTTTATATTACAACATGGGTAAATAAATATCCGTATTATTTCATTATTCTTGCATTGGCGTTGGGATCTGTGTTTTCCGTTAAAGCTTTAATGAATTCTAAAGCAGGTTTTTACTTCCTTTCAATTAGAGAGGATGAAAAAGCTTCTGAGGCTATAGGAATAAATACTCTTAAATATAAAAACATTGCAAATGTTGTTTCAACATTTTGGGCAGGTATAGCCGGAGCATTTTATATGATATATATGGGTTTTATAGATCCTGAAATTGTTTTTGCATTATATAATATTTCAATAATATCTATTCTTGTTGGAATTATCGGCGGTGTGGGAACAATTTGGGGACCTGCGGTAGGCGCCGTTGTTATGGTATTTGTACAGGAATTATTCCGTTCTGCATTTTTCGGATTAGCACCTGCGTGGGTTTCCAACATACATGCATTGGTCTTCGGATTGCTTGTAATTTTTATTATTCTTTACCTTGCCGGCGGGATAGTCGGCGATTGGAATTTAATTGCCAAAAAATTCAGAAACCTAAAACTGCGAATTAACAAAGTATGAGCATATTAAAATTAGAAGAAGTAACAAAATCTTTTGGCGGATTAATTGCCGTTAATAATGTTTCGTTTGAGGTAAAAGAAGGCGAAATTTTCGGACTTATCGGACCGAACGGCAGCGGTAAAACAACTTTATTTAATTTAATAAATCATTATTTCTCCGTTACCGGTGGAAGAATAACTTTTAACAATTTAAATATCACTAACAAAAAAACTTTCGAAATTGCCCGATTAGGTATAGGAAGAACATTTCAAAAAGCAAAGCCTCTTAAAAGATTATCTGTTGAAGAAAACGTAATGGCAGCTGCATTTATAAGAGAATCGTCTTTTACCGGCGCCCGTAAAGTGGCTCGCGAAGTAATCGGTTTCTGCAAATTAAACGATGTAAGCAATATGGCTGCCGGCAGTTTGCCGATAGGCGGCAGAAAACGCTTGGAAATTGCAAAAGCACTTGCTACCCGCCCTTCACTGCTTTTGTTAGATGAAACCGCTGCCGGATTAAATCCCTCGGAGATTGATGAGGCTATTGATATAATTAAAACAATTAGAGAAAATCTTGGAATTACAATTATAATTGTTGAACATATTATGAAAGTAATTATGAATATTAGCGACCGCATACATGCTATTGCTCATGGAACTACTGTTACTGAAGGCACACCTGAGCAAATATCTCAAAATCCAATTGTTATAAAAGCCTACTTGGGCAACGATTATAATATTAACGGAGTTATTAGTGTTAGAAGTTAATAATATAAATATGAGTTACGGCGATATGCAAGTTTTGTGGGACGTTTCTTTTGAAGTAAGAAGCGGTGAGATAGTAGTTCTTTTGGGAGCTAACGGCGCCGGAAAATCATCTATTTTAAAAACTGTTTCCAGCTTACAAAAAATTTCCTCCGGCAGCATTGAGTTTAATGGAGAAAGTTTAGTCAATATCAATCCGGCAGATATAATAAAAAAAGGTGTTGTTCACGTGCCTGAAGGCAGAAGACTTTTTAACGAAATGACGGTTGAAGAAAACTTAATGATGGGATCGCTTTACGGCAAGGCAAAAGAAAAAAGGGAAGAAATGATTGAAGAATGCTATGCCTTATTTCCAAGGTTAAAAGAGCGGCGCAAACAACAAGCGGGAACATTAAGCGGTGGAGAACAACAGATGGCTGCAGTGGCTCGCGGTTTAATGGCTCAGCCTAAAATTTTGATGTTAGACGAACCGAGTCTCGGTTTGGCACCTGTATTGGTACAGAATATTTTTGAAATCATACAACGCATCAACAAAGAAGGAATTACAATTTTATTGGTAGAACAAAACGTTACATCGACATTAAAATTTTGTAATAGAGCTTATGTGTTGGAAAGCGGCAGAATTACCATGGAGGGAACCGGCAAAGAATTATTGAATAATGAACATGTAAAATCCGCATATTTGGGTATATGATTGATATTTAATTATAAACATTATCAAAAAATTTTTTGCAGTTCGCGTTTTGTTCTATTTTTCCAAGCACCTTTATGATAAGCATATCCGGCAATTAATGGTAAAGCCA
>CAZXJG010000187.1:0-6127 GCA_964640985.1 uncultured Melioribacteraceae bacterium
TGACCCCCTGCTTGTAAGGCAGGTGCTCTAAACCAACTGAGCTAAGCTCCCAAATATTTATCAAATGATAAATGAAACAAAATTTTAAAAAATTAAAGATGTAATTATAGAATTTTAATAGGAACAAAACAACACAAAAAATAATAAATATTTAAGAGCGGGCGACGAGACTTGAACTCGCGACCTTTTGCTTGGGAAGCAAATACTCTACCACTGAGTTACGCCCGCATTTTATTCCCCTAAATTTAATTATTGATTAACTCTATTTCAATTTTATTTTAGATAAAATTTATTCTCAAAATAATGATACCAATAAAAATTAATTTATTAGCTTAGATCAAGACTCTATTGCTTTTGGTTCTTTAACATTTTTAAGTAAAAATAGCCCGACTACGAAAAATCCGATTATAGTTAAAATTGCTATCCTTTGACTACCGGTCAAATAGCTCACAATCCCAAATACAATAGGTCCTAATATTGCCGAACTTTTACCAAACATTGAATAAAATCCAAAGAATTCCGTTTTTCTTTCATCTGGAGTTAATTTTGTCATCATACTTCTACTTGTAGATTGAGTTGCACCCATTACACTACCGGCAAACAACCCAACTACATAAAAGCTTCTAACTCTTAAAGCTTCTTTACTAATAGAAAAGAAATCCGCCAAATTTTTCATAAAAGGATTATTTAAACTACTTGTCATATAAGCGAAGAAAATTGTTAATATCCAAATAACAAGTGAAATAACTATTGTCCTTTTTTGTCCAATCGAATCCGATATAATTCCAAAAACTAAAGCACCGATTATTGCAGTCGACTGAATTACAAGAAAAAAGAAAATCAGCTCTTCCATTGTGAAATTAAGAGTAGTACGGGCATAATTCCCGGCAAAAAATATTACCGTATTTACACCTTCTATATAGAAGAAAAAAGCTAATAGAAAAAGAGCTAAATTTTTATAATTTTTTAAATTTACTATTGTGTTATAAACGCGTTCAAATCCTATTTTAATATACGATTCTTTATGAACAACTTGTTTTCTATTATCTTTTAGGAAAAGAAATAATGGAATTGCAAACACTAAAAAGAAAAGAGCCGAAACAGGCAGTGTTTCTAAAATTAAGTGTTTTTCAATAAAAGGATAAACTAAAGCCAATGTAGCCAGCGAACCCAAATAACCCATTGCAAAACCGTATCCGCTAACCCTTCCATAACTTTTCGGATGAGTAAGCTCAGGCAAAAAGGCATTATAAAAAACAAGTCCCGCTTCGAAGCCGATATTTGCTAAAACAAAAAGAACCAGCGCATAAAATATTTGCCCTTCTTTTATAAAATAAAGTAATGAAGTTGCAAAAATGCAAAGCAAAGTGAAAAATAAAAGGAACCTTTTTTTGCCTGCGGAAAAATCGGCAATTGCCCCTAAAACGGGCGAAATAATTGCAGTAATAATCATCGATATACTTATACCAAAACTCCAATATAAATCCCCTATTGGTTTATTCGAAGCGATTACATCTTTAAAATAAACCGCAAAAATAAAAGTTACAACGACAATAGAATAAGATGTATTTGCAAAATCAAATAATGTCCATACAAATATTTTAAATCTACTGTTATTCTTCTTCGATTGGATTGTTGTGAAGAGATTTTTCAATCAGTCCTCTGCCTGATTTGTTTAGTTTTCCGCTTTTTTTAAAATCTGAAAGTATTGCATCAAGCACACCGTTAATAAATTTACCGCTTTTAGCAGTACTATAATTTTTTGCGATTTCTATCATTTCATTAATAGAAACTTTTGGAGGTATGTCAGGAAAATAAATCAGCTCAGTAATGCCGATACGTAATAATATTCTATCTATTAACGCAATTCTATCAACTTCCCAATTAGTTACTCGATTATGTATTAATATATCCAACTCTTTTTGATTAGCAATTACGAGATGAATTAATTTTTCACTAAATTCCCTTTCCGACGGATTCGTTATATTGGACAGGACCATATCCATAATTTTCGACAAACCTTCTTTATTCATTTCATAAGCATAAAGAACTTGCAGACTTTTTTCTCTTAATATTCTTCGCTGATACTTTTTTTTCGGCATAAGTTATTTATTAATATTAACCATTTATTTTATAACTTACTCAAAGAGCATATAATTATTAACACAAAAACAAAAGGATAAATTATATTCATTATTTATTATGAATCACATAAATTTTCAATTTTTAAGATTACCGGTATATATTTTTTTAATCCCTTTAATACTATTTAACCTTTCTTCAGCTATTGTATTTGAAGCTTTATTTGTAGGAATATTTTCTTTTTTTGAAATAGCAATAATCCTTTTAAGAATATCGTAAATTCCTTCCGCTTGTTTCATAGCCCTATCTTGTCTATAACCTTCCAATTCATTAGCAACATTTATTAAGCCCCCTGCATTTATTACGTAATCCGGAGCATAAAGTATTCCTTTTTCCATTAAAGCAATACCGTGTTTTTCTTCATCTTCAAGTTGATTGTTGGCACCACCGGCAATTATTTCACATTTTAATCTCGGTATAGTATCATCATTAATTACCAAACCTAATGCGGTAGGGGCAAAAATATCGGCATCAACATCATAAATTTCATCATGCTCAACAACATGCGCCTTAATTGTATGAAGAACTACTTTAACTTTAGAATCAACAATATCCGAAATATATAATTCAGCTCCATCATTGTATAAATATTCGCAAAGTGCACGCCCGACATGGCCGGTGCCTTGAACTGCTATTTTTTTACCGCGTAAGGAATCTCTTCCCCATTTTTCGTTTGCACACGCTTTAATTCCCACATAAACACCGTAGGCAGTTACAATTGACGGATCACCCGAACCGCCTAATGACTTGGAAATACCTGTAACGTATTTCGTTTCCATTTTAACAAATTCCATATCGTGAACATCAGTCCCTACATCTTCAGCAGTAATATATCTTCCGCCCAAACTATCGACAAATTTTCCGAAAGTTCTAAAAAGCAATTCATTTTTTTGCGTTGTCGAATCACCAATTATTACACCTTTTCCGCCGCCTAAATTTAAACCGGACACGGCTGCTTTGTATGTCATGCCTCTAGATAATCTTAAAACATCTTGTACGGCTTCATTAACATCTTTATAATTCCACATCCTAACACCGCCTAAAGCAGGTCCTAAAGTAGTATCGTGAATTGCAATAATTGCCCGCAAACCCGATTCCTTATTTGAACACAGAACCAACTGCTCGTGATCATGTTCTTCTAATAGTTCAAAATATTCCATTTTTATCTCAAATTATTTGGTAATAAAAACTTCCGATTTTCAAATAAATGACATTAGCTTTTTATAAAAAACATCAAATTATATACGTTAGGATAATTATTTATTACTGCTATTTATCAATTTCTAATAAATCAACTTCCGCCAATTTAATCTATAATTAAATTAAATTCCATTAGCCTTTACATTAAAAGTTACATACTTTATAAATACAATGCTAAAAAGAGAAGAAACGTGAGAATCAAAAAAAAACATAACAAACTTAATTTTGTGACGGGTCTATAAAAATTCGTTTAATCCCTGTTTTACCGTCATGTTCAATTTCAGCATTAATATCAAAAGCTGTTTTAATATTATCTACAGTTAAAATATCTTCGAACGAACCGTCTTTATATATCACTCCGTTTTTCATAAGAATTGTTCTTTTTGAAAAATAAGCCGATAAATTTATATCATGAGAAATCAAAACGATAGTAATATTATTTTGAGAATTTATTTTCTTTAATATGTTAAAAATTCCAATTTGGTGATTTATATCTAAGTGAGCATTAGGTTCATCAAGTAATAAAACTTTAGGGTTTTGTGCCAATGCTCTAGCAACAAATGCACGCTGAGCCTCACCGCCCGATATTTCGTGAATACATTTGTTTTTTAATTCCGATATGCCAACAGTTTCCAAAACTTTCTGCACAATTAAATGATCATTTCTTTTTTCGAAACCAAAAAAATTCAAAAAAGGAGTTCTACCCATCATAACAATTTCATAAACAGAAAAAGGAAAAATAGAATATGCCTGTTGCGATACATAAGCAATTTTTCGCGATATTTCTTTTGAAGACATTGTATTTAAAGGAGAATTTTCAAATAAAACAGAGCCGGTTTGAGGGATTAATGTACCTGAAAGAATTTTTAATAATGTAGATTTACCGGAACCATTCGGGCCGAAAATCGTGACAAAATCACCTTTATCAATAGACAATTGCGGAATGGAAAGATAAAAATTTGTTGAATTATTATCATACGAAAAAAAAATATCTTCTGCTTCAAGTAAAGGCATAACTTTTAGTTTAAATGAAAAGCAAATAACAACACTATTTGTTAAAAAAAGCAGTTTATAATAATTAAACAAAAAAGGCGTTATAAAAACGCCTTTTAAGATTATTGAAGTTTAAAGAGTATAGGTATTGCAATCTGAACATTAACAGGTTTACCTCTTTGCCTACCTGGAATAAACTTTGTTTCCTTAACGGCTTTCAAAGCAGCCTCATCACATCCTGCTCCGATTCCTTTAATCAACTCTACTTTAATTACGTTTCCATGCTTATCAACAAATGCTTTAACAAATACTCTGCCCTGCACACCGGCTCTTTTAGCGATTTCAGGATAAACAATTCTTCTTTGTATACCGGTAATACCGCCAATAGGCCTGGGCATTTGTTCTACTGCAACAAAAAAAGTAGGTTCAGCATTATCAGATTTATTTTCTTTTGGAGGAGGAGGTGCACTTACTTGGGTATTTTGATCAAGCTCTGTACTTTGTAAAGTAATGTCATTTAATACCTTATCCGAGGGTGCCTCAATAGGAATGAGTGGTTTTGGAGGAGGAGGAGGAGGAGTTTCTTGCTTTGTATTTGCAACATCCTCAACTTTTACTAATTCTTGCGGAGCCTGCAATCTAACTTTCTCCTTTTTAACATGGGGAAAATACTTAAAAGACAAAACTAAAAATAGCAACGAAATAATTAAACTTATTTCAAATACCCTTAAATATTTTGCTCTCAAATCATATTTTGGATTTTTCTTTAACGCCAACTTAAACCTCCTTAAAGCATATAATCTAGTGCTCAACTTAAAAAATCATTTGGGAATTGTCAACTTGAATCTAAATTTTCTACATTTTAATTATTTATTATGTTCCCAATTTTTACGATTATTTTTAAATTTCTCAACAAAAAAATACGATATGCCTCCTCCTAAAATTGCTCCAAACATATCGGCAAGCCAATCAAAAAAATCACAACTGCGGTTAGGTATAAATAATTGATGTATTTCATCTAAACCTGCATAAATTGCAATTATTAGAATAGTAATTAAAAAAAAATTTTTAGATATATCCGGAAATTTTGTTTGAAAATGAAGTGCCAAAGCAATTAATAAACTTAATATTGTATACCCGATTAAATGCTCTAATTTATCGTTAAACTCTAATGCTTTCGGCAGTTCATTACCCGGCAAACTTGTTAGTGTAAGTAAAATTAGCCAATAAAATAATAAAGGCAAATAAACAAATTGAACCCTTTTTAATTTTAAAAAATTATACAATTGAATCATTTAAAAACTTTATTGTAAAAGGTAAATTATTTAGTACATCCGAAGCTGTAAAACCGTAAATTGTTTTTTCTTCCATCAAAAGGTCTGCAGAGAGACTGTGAATATAAACTCCCGAAATAAGTGAAGATTCAATTAAATTTGACTGCGCTAAAATTCCTGCCAGCGCACCTGTTAAAACATCACCCATACTGAATTTTGCCATTCCGGGATTTCCGGAAGAATTTATAAAAATTTCATCTTTATTATTAAAAATTATTGTCGGGGCACCTTTTAAAACCAAAAATGCACCGGTTTCTTTAACGAATTTTCTACCGTATTTTAATAAATCAGATTTCAGATCTTTTAACGATATATTTAGCAAAACAGCAAATTCCTGATGATGAGGTGTTAAAATTTTATCCCTTAGATTAACTTTTTTATAATTTGGTTTCTTCAACGCTGTTACAGCATCAGCATCAATAACAAATTTTTTATCAGGAAACATCTCTAATAATTTA
>CAZXJG010000188.1:0-6105 GCA_964640985.1 uncultured Melioribacteraceae bacterium
TGTTTTTTTGTATTGGCGGTTTCCCGATGTAAACCAATCGGGATCTCTGCCCACAAGCCGTAAAATTATTTGCGGCTTTTCTGTTTTTTTGTATTGGCGGTTTCCCGATGTAAACCAATCGGGATCTCTGCCCACATTTTCACGATGCAGCACAGCGAAGCCGGATTTTTACCAAACAAAAGCCACATTATCGAGTGTGGTTTTTTTATTTTTGTTTTGTTTCTTAATGCAATTTGAATAATCTTGGTTAATTTAACAAGTTGCATCATCGAAAATGAAATATGTTAATATCAATTATGCAAAAATCCATTGAAAACCGTCTTTGGGAAGCTGCCGATAACCTTCGTGCAAATTCCGAATTAAAATCTTCTGAATATTCAACACCTGTTTTAGGTTTAATATTTTTGAGATATGCCTATGCTAAACTTAAAAAAGCAGAAGAGCAAATAAAATCTGAAGCCGGTAATAATTCGTCCAACAATATTAGTCCTACAGATTATAGAGTTAGAGGAGTTTTATATTTACCCCCAAAAGCACGTTACAATTATCTTGTAAATTTATCGAAAAACAGCAATTTAGGACAAGCTATAAATTACGCAATGGAATTAATTGAAAGAGAGAATAAAAGCCTTGCGGGGATATTACCGAAAAATTATCAAATTTTTGAAAATGACATGCTTATGTCCCTAATACATAACTTTGCGAACATACCTATAAATATTGAGGGAGATGCTTTCGGAAAAATTTACGAATACTTTCTCGGGAAATTTGCTATGAAAGAAGGACAAAAGGGCGGCGAATTTTTCACTCCGACTTCTATCGTAAAACTTATTGTAGAAATCCTCGAACCGTTTCATGGGAAAATATATGACCCGGCGTCCGGTTCAGGCGGTATGTTTGTACAGAGTGCTAAATTTATAGCCGAACATAAAAAGAACAATGGTAAAAATTTAGCTTTTCATAAAATTTCAATATACGGACAGGAAAAACAAACCGAAATTATTAAACTTTGCAAAATGAATCTTGCGGTTCATGGACTTGAAGGAAATATAAAACAAGGTAATACGTTTTACAATGATCTGCACAATTCAATAGGTAAATTCGATTTCGTAATAGCGAATCCTCCCTTTAATGTTAGCGGTGTCGATAAAAATAAGATAAAAAATGATAAACGCTTTAGTCTTGGTATACATCGTACCAATAATGCAAATTATCTCTGGATACAAATCTTTTTGAATGCTCTAAACGAAAAAGGAAGAGCCGGTTTTGTTATGTCAAACTCAGCTAACGACTCACGTAATAGTGAATTGGAAATTAGAAAACAGCTTATAATAGAAAATTATATTGACATAATGATAGCCGTTTCGTCAAATTTCTTTTACACGGTAACATTGCCTTGTACTTTATGGTTTATCGATAAGCACAAAAAGGACACAAATCGTGAAGGGAAAATACTTTTTATTGATGCTAGAAATATTTATAAACAAATAGACCGTGCACACAGAGAATTTATTGATTCTCAAATCGATTATATCATCTATATAGTTAAGCTTTACAGAAACGAAAAAATTGAAAAAGGTTTTGTAGAAAAAACTAAAAGAATAATTGAAACGAACCTAAAATACATTTATAAGCTTGAGGGAAAAGGGAAATTATCAAAAGAGGAAACCCAAGTATTGCAAAATCTGAAGCGAGATGTGGAAATAATGGAAACATTAATTAAAGAGTGGGGAAAAGATTTTCCTGAAAATAAATTCGTTAATATCCCAGGTCTATGCAAGATTGCAACACTTGAAGAAATAAAAAAACAAGGCTATTCGCTAAATCCGAGCAGATATGTTAAAATTGCTGAAAAACAAGAAAATGATTTTGACTTTTATAAAAGATTAGATGACTTGAATAATGAATTTAAAACATTAAATTCTAAAGCGAGAGAGCTTGAAAAGAAAATTGCCGGTAATATTTTAAAAGTATTGAAACAATCAATATGAGTTGGGTAAACAAAAAGTTAGGCGATATTTGTGAACTTAAATACGGCAAAGGGTTACCAAAAAGAAAACGAATAAATGGTCATTACCCTGTTTATGGCGCCGGTGGAATAATCGATTATCATAATGAATATTTTATTAATGGTCCGGGAATTATTGTCGGTAGAAAAGGCACAATAGGAAAAGTATTTTATGAAAAACAAAATTTTTGTCCCATTGATACGGTTTTTTTTATTAAAGAAAATCAAAACAACTATAACCTAAAATTTCTATATTATTTATTACAAACACTAAATTTGGACACATTAAATTCAGATGCAGCAGTTCCGGGTCTAAACCGTAATGTAATTTATTCGCAAGAAATAAAAATACCATCTCTTGCCGTTCAACGAAAAATTGCATCAATACTCTCGGTATATGATGATTTAATTGAAAACAATACACGCCGTATAAAAATATTAGAAGATATGGTGCATACAATTTATAAAGAGTGGTTTGTAAATTTCCGTTTCCCAGGTTATAAAAAAATAAAATTTATTGATTCTCCATTTGGTAAAATTCCTGAAAAATGGCACACAAACAATATCGGTAATTTTTTCAAAACTATCTTGGGCGGAACACCTTCAAGAGCAAAAACAGAATATTGGAATGGAAATATTCCATGGATTAATTTGAGTAAAATTAACAAATCAAGAATTATCAACGAAAGTGAATTTATTACTCAATTAGGTTTAAAAAAATCTTCAACTAAATTAATGCCGAAAAGAGCTACGGTAATTGCTATAACCGGCAGCACTTTGGGCAAAGTCAGCTTACTTGAAATTAGCACCTGTGCTAATCAATCAATAATTGGAATTTATGATGAAAATCGATTATATAATAATTACATTTATTTAAAAATGTTGGAAATAAGCTGTTTACTTGTACAAAATGCAGGTGGCGGTGCACAACAACATATAAATAAACGAATCATAGACCGATTTAACATTCTTATACCATCGGAAGATATAACAAAAAAGTTCAATGAAATTATTACGCCAATTTTTGATTTGATTAAAAATTTTTTAATTAAAAATATCAATCTCTGCAAAGCTCAAAAGTTGCTCATATCAAAACTAATGAGTAAAAAGTAAGTAATTCCTATCGCCGTAAACCGCAAAAAAAGATGGAAGGTATAAACATTTATATATCTTAGAAATTTAAAACGTATGGTTGTCCGAAGGACGCTGTGCGTATGAATGTATGATTGATTGAAAAGCATAAAATCTCCTTCTTCCATACAATTATACAGCCATACAGTTATTCTATCAATGTTTATATTAATTTTATTTCAATATATCTTGACATACATGAGTCTACTAAAGAAAGGTCTAAAAACCGTTGAAACGGTTACAACGTATATTTTGCAGAAGCTCTAATATTTAAATATTTTGGATAGTAGTAATTTAAATTTATATTTTTAGCATCACTTATTATATAAACAAAGAAAAATCATATTAATAAACGAGTATTGATAAAACAAAACTTTCAGAATTCTTAATTTTAATATGATTATATTTAATAAACGAGCTAAATTTAAAAGATTTATTTACAATAATTTTTATGTATTATTGATATATACATATATAATATTTTATTAAAAAACTTAAAAAATTAAACTTATACGAAATAAAAGTATAAGGTTAGATATCAAAATGTATGTGGAATCAACAAATCGACAAAGTTCTATGATAAAAAATATTTTAAGAGATATTGGGCGTGCAACTGTTATTTATTTTGAATATCTGGGGAAATTAACAACGCTTAGCCTTAAGAGTATTTTTGCTATTCGTAAATTTCACATTTTTATCGATCAAATTGTTGATAGTTTTATATATGTCGGAAGAAATTCACTTTTACTTATAATGGTTACATCTGCCTTTATGGGTTTGGTACTCGGCGTCCAAATCGGTGCTCAAATCAGTCCTTTAACTCCTCACTGGGTAGAAGGGGGATTAATATTACGGCTTGTACTCTTAGAAATGGGACCGATTATTACGGGACTTGTACTTGCCGGCAGGGTTTCGTCAGGTATTGCATCTGAAATAGGTGAAATGAAGGTTACCGAGCAAATTGATGCTTTACGGACAATGGCTGTTAATCCCATAGAATATTTAGTAATGCCGCGACTTTTAGCAGGAATGTTTGCTGTTCCTATGCTTATAGTTTTTGGAGATGTTGTTTCAATTCTCTTCGGATTTTTTTCATCAAATATCTATATAGGATTAACCTGGAATGGTTTTGTTAAAGGAATGAGGCAGGCTTTTGTTCCGACAGATATTTTCACAAGTGTTATAAAAGGTTATATTTTTGGAATAGCTATAGTTTTATTCGGTTGTTTTTTTGGTTTGCAAGCTAAACATGGAGCCAAAGGTGTTGGGAAAGCTACTACACATGCAGTAATTTGGTCTTCAATTGTAATTATTATTTTAGATTATATTATTTCAGCATCTTTATCTTTTTTATGGTAGAAATAAAAAATTTATCGAAGTCTTTTAACAACAATAAGATCCTTGATCAATTGAATCTTTCAATTTTTGACGGTGAAATTTTATCTATCATCGGCGAAAGCGGAGTTGGTAAATCCGTTCTTATTAAATGTTTAATCGGTTTAATTAAGCCCGACTCGGGGGAAATTTTTATTGACGGTGAGGAAATTACGAATTTAACGGAAGAAAAACTAAATAAAGGAATAAGAACAAAAATGGGGATGGTTTATCAATACGGAGCTTTGTGGGATTCGCTTACTGTTGCTGAAAACATTAAACTTGGTTTGAAATTTAATAGACATCTCTCGGAATCTGAAATGGAAAAAATAACCGATGAAATTTTGAAATTAGTTGGATTACCCGAAGTTAAAAATAAATATCCCGATGAACTAAGCGGAGGGATGAATAAACGTATTTCCATTGCGAGGGCAATTGTAATGAAACCCAAATACCTTATTTACGATGAACCAACCACAGGACTTGATCCGGTATTAACTAATATTATAGATGACATTATCATAAAATTAAATAAAGAACTTAACATTACTTCTCTGGTAATTAGTCACAATATATATAGTGCAAAAACTATTTCTGACAGAATAGGTATGTTATACCAAGGCAAAATAATTCACATGTGTGATGCTGATAAAGTATGGGAACAGGATAATAAAATATTTAATCAATTTATACATGGAGATGTTAAATTTCAATGAAAACTAAATATAATGAACTTTTTATAGGTTTATCGGTAACCGTTGTGCTCTTTATAATAATTGGCGGAATAATGTGGCTCGAAAGGTCTAACTTTTTAGAACATGGATTGAACTTGAATTTGGTGGTCGAAAACGCAAAGGGTGTACAAGTAAGCGACTACATACTTTACAAAGGATTAAATGTGGGAACAGTCCAATCAACAGAACTTTCTAAAAAAGGCATTGTTGTAAAATTAAAAATTACAAAAGTAGATACCATTCCAATTGATTCCAAGTTTGAAATTAAAGAGATAAACGTATTAGGGGAAAAAGGTGTTGAAATTACACCGGGTTATTCCAGAACTTATTTAAAAAACGGCGCTTTTGTTTACGGTACATCAAGCGGAGGAATAACTGCATTATTGGATAGCGGGAAAATATTAACAAACCATCTTAATAAAATATTTACTAATATAGATTCACTCTCTAATAAAAGAACAGCCCGAAAAGTACGAACAACTTTGATTAAATTAGACGAATCGGTTGGACTGATGCACCGGCTGCTCAAAGAAAATTTAGGCGATATACATCAAACAATTCAGAACATAAAGAAAATTTCGACTGATAATCAAGCTCCTATAGATTCGTTAATAAATCGTTTATCCAGACAATCTGTAAATCTATCTTATACAATTGAAAATACTAAAAAACTTACCGATAATTTGAATTCTTTATTATCTAAAGTAAATAAAGGTCAAGGTACAATTGGGAAGCTAATTACCGATGATTCGCTTTATAATAATTTAAATTTTACACTAATTCATCTCGATAGCTTGATTCAGGCGATACGTAAAAATCCTACTAGGTTTTTCAAAATAAAAATTTTATAAAGTTATT
>CAZXJG010000189.1:0-4433 GCA_964640985.1 uncultured Melioribacteraceae bacterium
CTACATTTTCTTTAAGTCCAATCAAATTATCTTCTTTAGCGGCAATTGCAGCGTTCGTAAGAACTTTTGTAGTTTCTTGAAAAGACGCAGCTGATATAAAACTTTCAGTAGAAAGTGCAGCTTGTGTTATACCTAGTAATACATTGTCAAAGGTTGCAGGTTCAGCATCGCGCACAACCATTTTTTTCATATCTTTTCTACTAAGGTCTAAATTAACTTCTCTGAATTTTGCACGAGTAATTAGCTGTCCTTTCTTATAATAAGAATCACTGGAATCTTCTATATAAACCATCTGTTCAATTTTAGCATTTTCTTCTAACAATTTAACACGACTTACAAGATCTTCTTCAATAAATTTAGTATCGCCCGAAGTAATAATTCTTAGTTTACGCAACATTTGTCGAACAATAGTTTCAATATGTTTATCATTTATTTTAACACCTTGCAAACGATATACATCTTGAATTTCATTTACTAAATATTCTTGAACAGCGTTAGTTCCTTTTATTTTCAATATATCATGAGGATCAATAGGACCATCGGTAATTTTTTCACCCGCAGGAATTTCATCCCCTTCCTGTACAAGGATATGTTTACCATAAGGAACATTATATGATTTTTGAATTGAGCCATCAAGTGCTTCAACAATAATTTCACGAGAACCTTTTTTCTTAACACCAAATTTAACCGTGCCTTCAATTTCAGCAACAACTGCCGAGTCGTGTGGACTTCTAGCTTCGAATAATTCCGTTACACGTGGTAAACCGCCGGTAATATCCCGTGTTTTAGAAGCTTGTTTTGAAATTTTCGCCAAGATAGTTCCTGCCGGTACTTTTTCCCCTTCTTCAACAGATAAATAAGCTCCGATAGGAAGGTTAAATGTTTTTTCGTTTTGATTTTCATCAATTACCACAATACTTGGAGTAAGTGTTTTGTCTTTAGATTCAATAACAACTTTTTGAACGTGTCCTGTCTGTTCATCGGCAACCTGTTGAATAGTACTTCCTTCAACAAAATCAACAAAAGAGATACGTCCGGCAATATCTGTTAAAATAACAGCATTATAAGGATCGTGATTATATAATGGTGTGCCTTTTTCAACCATCTGATTTCCTTCAACTATAAGTTCAGCACCATAAGGGATATCGTATTTTTTTACTTGTCTGTCATCTTCATCGAAAATACCGATTGAACCTCGGCGTCCAATTACAATTTTTACGGTACCGATATAATCCGTTTTTTCAACAAAGGAGATTCTATCGAACTTAATCTTTCCTCCAATACCGGCTTCAACTTGTGATTGGCTAGCTATTCGAGATGAAGTACCGCCAAGATGGAATGTGCGAAGTGTAAGCTGGGTACCCGGTTCACCGATCGACTGTGCGGCAACAATACCTACAGCTTCACCAATTTCTACAAGTTTACCTGTTGTAAGGTTACGTCCATAACATTTTGCACAAACTCCACGTTTCGATTCACAGGTAAGCACTGTTCGAATATATACCATATCAATCATAGCTTCATCAATTTGTGCGGCTTTTTCTTCTGTTATCGTTTCACCTGCTTCTACAATTAAGTCATCTGTACGTGGGTCATAAACGTCTTCTTGAGCAACACGTCCTGTAATTCGTTCAGCCAAAGGCTCTCTTTCCAATTCAATATCTTTTAAAGCAGAGATATAAATACCTCTAATTGTTCCGCAGTCCGTTTCGGATATAATAACATCTTGAGCTACATCGGTTAATCTGCGTGTTAAATAACCGGCATCGGCTGTTTTTAATGCGGTATCGGCTAAGCCTTTTCGCGCACCGTGTGTTGATATAAAATACTCTAATACCGATAATCCTTCTTTAAAATTCGCCACAATGGGATTTTCAATAATTTCACCCGATTGACCTGTTAAACTTTTCTGAGGTTTCATCATTAAACCTCTCATTCCGGCTAATTGACGAATTTGTTCTTTTGAACCTCTTGCACCGGAGTCAACCATCATATGAAGAGGGTTAAAACCGTTTTTATCCGTTTTAAGTTTATTCATTAAAGCAATTGAAATGTTTGTTGTAGCAAAAGTCCAAACGTCAATTATTTTATTATAACGTTCGGCATCGGTAATTAATCCCATTTCGTGTTCATTTATTATTTCCGATACTTTTTCATTTGCTTCTTTTACCAATTTGTTTTTTGCTTCGGGAACTATCATATCACTAAAGCTTATAGAAATTCCTGCAATTGTAGCATAGCGATAACCGAGCTCTTTTAAATTATCAAGAAATTTAGCCGTAACCTCATTTCCTAAAGTAATAAACATTTTATAAATGAATCCGCTAAAAATCTTCTTTATAAGTAATTCGTTAAAAAAGCCCATCTCCTTGGGTACAATTTGATTAAAGATAACTCTGCCGACAGTTGTTTCTATAAGTTGGCCATCAATATTTACTTTTATTTTAGCGTGTAATTCAACAACTTTTTGATCATAGGCAATAATTACTTCATCAGAATCGTTAAAAATTAACCCTTCGCCTTTTGCTTTTTCTTTTACCTTAGTTAAATAGTAACATCCTAAAACAATATCTTGAGTAGGAACAACAATTGGACTGCCATTTTGAGGAGAAAGTATATTATGACTTGAAAGCATTAATATTGAAGCCTCTAATCTTGCTTCGAAAGAAAGTGGTATATGAACGGCCATCTGGTCGCCATCAAAATCTGCATTAAATGCCGTACAAACCATCGGGTGCAATTGAATTGCTTTGCCGTCAATTAATATCGGTTGAAATGCTTGAATACCGAGTCTATGTAAAGTTGGTGCTCTATTTAACAAAACCGGATGCCCGTCAATCAATTTTTCAAGAATATCCCAAATAACAGGTTCTTTTCTATCAACAGCTTTTCTGGCACTTTTTACGGTTTTATAATAACCTCTATCGATCAATTTACGTATAATAAAAGGTTTAAATAATTCAACGGCCATATCTTTAGGCAAACCGCATTGGTGTAATTTTAATTCGGGTCCAACAACAATCACCGAACGGCCTGAATAATCAACTCTTTTACCCAACAAATTTTGACGAAATCTTCCTTGTTTACCTTTAAGCATATCGCTTAAAGATTTTAACGGTCTATTCCCGTCACTTCTTACGGCACTCGTTCTACGTGAATTATCGAATAAAGCATCTATAGCTTCTTGAAGCATTCTTTTTTCGTTGCGAAGAATAACTTCAGGTGCTTTAATTTCGATAAGTCTTTTTAAACGGTTATTTCTAATTATTACTCTTCGATATAAATCGTTCAAATCGCTTGTGGCAAAGCGTCCGCCTTCTAAAGGAACCAGAGGACGAAGTTCCGGAGGAATAACAGGAATAATACTAAGCACCATCCATTCCGGATTATTAACAAACTTACCGTCACGCTGTCTGAATGCTTCTAAAACACGAAGTCTTTTTAATAGATCATTTCTTTTTTGCTGCGATGTTTCAACTTTTAGCCGAGCCTTCAACTCTCCGAAAGTTTCATCAACCGGTGTTAAAGATAATAACTCCCTTACAGCTTCTCCGCCAATTTTAGCAATAAATTTTTTGGGATCATTATCTTCCAAAGCATCATTATCATGCGGTAAAGTATTTATAATTTCAAAATATTGATCTTCCGAAATAAGATTTTTTCTCGAAAGTCCCGTAGTTCCAGGATTAATTACAACATAAGATTCATAATAAATAATTTTTTCAAGTTCTTTTGTTGTCATACCGATGATATTACCGATTTTTGACGGAAGCGCTTTAAAAAACCAAATATGGACAACAGGCACAGCAAGAGTAATATGTCCCATTCTTTCTCTTCTTACGCTTTTTAGTGTAACTTCAACTCCACAACGGTCACACACAATCCCTTTATATCTAATTCCCTTATATTTACCGCATGCACATTCCCAGTCTTTTACAGGACCGAATATTTTCTCACAAAATAATCCGTCTTTTTCCGGTCTGAATGAACGGTAATTTATTGTTTCTGGTTTAGTTACCTCACCATGAGATCTAGACAAAATATCATCGGGGCTAGCTAAACTGATTGTTAATTTTTCAATACTTCTTACTTTTGTTTCTTGAGCCCTAAATCTCATATATATTCTCCTTCCGAAGTAAATTAAATTTTTTTGACTTAATTAATTTTTATATCGAGACCTAATCCTTGTAATTCCTTTATTAACACGTTAAAGGATTCGGGTATATTAGGTCCTGAAAGGTTCTCTCCTTTAACAATTGCCTCATACGCTTTAGCACGTCCTTGAACATCATCACTTTTTATAGTCAAAATTTCTTGAAGAACATGAGAAGCGCCGTAACCTTCTAAAGCCCAAACTTCCATTTCTCCAAATCGTTGGCCGCCAAATTGAGCTTTACCGCCCAAGGGCTGTTGAGTAATTAAAGAATAAGGAC
>CAZXJG010000189.1:4443-5998 GCA_964640985.1 uncultured Melioribacteraceae bacterium
TTGTCATCTACCATATGCCCCAATTTGAGCATATAAATATACCCGCAAGTAATTTTTTGATGGAACTTATCACCTGTTCTGCCATCATATAATGTTGTTTTCCCGCCTTCTTCTATACCTGCTTGTTTCAAATAATTTTCAACATCTTCAAAAGTAGCGCCATCAAAAATTGGTGTTTCAAATTTAACACCTAACAATTTTCCTGCCCACCCGAGAACAGTTTCATATATTTGTCCAATATTCATACGGGAGGGAACACCGAGCGGATTCAAAATTATATCGACGGGAGTTCCATCTTCAAAGAACGGCATATCTTCAATCGGTACTATTTTTGCAACAACACCTTTATTTCCGTGTCTGCCAGACATTTTATCGCCGACTGAAAGTTTTCTCTTTTTGGCAACGTATACTTTAGCAAGTTTAATAATTCCCGGAGGAAGTTCGTCGCCGCTTTGAATTTTTAATTTATCCAATTTAAATTGCTCTTCAAAGCCGGATAATATTTCGAAATAATTGGCAAATAAAGTTTTTACCAGTTCATTAGTTTTTTTATCTTCAAACCAATCCAAAGTATAATCTAACCTTGTAATATCATCGAAGTGAGTAAATGTATTTTCGTCTATTTTTGTCCCACCACGAAAAACAATACTTCCATCAAGGTCGCGAATTCCAACAACGGTTTTGCCAATTCCAATTTTATTTAATTTTTGAACCAATATATTATAACGGTTCTTTTTTTGTTCAGCATATTTATTTTCGAGTTGATCAATTTCTTTTTTCTCTATTCTTTTTGTTTCGGTATCTCTTCTTTTACGACTAAACAATCTTGTTTTAATAACTATTCCTTTTAAACCGGGAGGAGCTTTTAATGATGCGTCTTTAACATTACCGGCTCTATCTCCGAATATAGCTTTAAGAAGTTTTTCTTCAGGTGTAGGATCGCTTTCTCCCTTTGGGGTAATTTTACCAATAAGAATATCTCCTTCTTTTACCTCAGCACCTTCGCGAATAATTCCTCCTTCATCAAGATTTTTAGTAGCTTCTTCACTAATATTAGGAATATCACGCGTTAATTCCTCTTCACCTCTTTTTGTCTCCCTAACTTGTAATTCAAAGTCTTCTATATGAATAGAGGTATAAGCACCTTCTCTAATTAAATTTTCCGATATAATAATTGCATCTTCAAAGTTGTAGCCGCGCCACGGCATAAATGCAACTCTAACATTTCTACCAATCGCTAATTCTCCCTTATCAATTGCCGGTCCATCGGCAAGCACATCTCCTTTTTTTATTTTTTGTCCTGTTTTTACAATCGGTTTTTGATTAAAACAAGTTTCTTGGTTTGTGCCTGAAAATTTAATTAAATCGTACTGAACTCTTTTTTCATCATCAAAACTTGTAAGTGCCTCAAAACTATTTTCATCAACATCATATTTAACAACAATTTTTTTAGCATCAACATATTCAACTACACCATCAGTTTCGGCAATAATTATCGAGCGGGAATCTCGTGCAATTTTTGCTTCCATTCCAGTGCCAACTATCGGTGCTTCGG
>CAZXJG010000190.1:0-5991 GCA_964640985.1 uncultured Melioribacteraceae bacterium
ATTGATTCTCCTAAAGAGATAATTGATGGCTGTATTAAAGCGCAGAGAAAGTTACTGCAAGGTTTTAAGAAACTTCCAAATGCACCAAAGAAACAACTTAGTAAAGCAAATATGCAAAAGTGGGAAGAAGCCCAAGAACCAACACAATTTGCAATTTCATTATCAGGTGAACCAACTATTTACCCTAAAATTGGAGAATTAATTAAAGAGATATTTTGTATAACGGCTTCTTTTTGCACGGTAACTTCTTCGAGACTAATTGCAATATCCCTATCACGCGCAACACCATCAATAAAATCCATAACCCCGGGACGCAATAGAAGATGCACCATTCTTTTGCCCCCTAATTCATAAGGTTTTATCACTCTATCGGCACCGGCTTTAATAAGTTTCGATTCAGTGGTTTCTTCAACAGCGCGTGCAACAATAAACAAATTAGGGTTGAGCTCTTTTGCAGAAAGAACGGTAAAAACATTTTGTGCATCGGAATTTATCACAGCTACCAAGCCTTTTGCTCTTTTAATACCGGCTAAAATTAAAAAGTCGTCAATTGTTGCATCCCCTTCAACATAGTAAAAACCTAAATCGTTCAGCAGTTCTATTTTTAAGGGGTCATTTTCAATGGCTACAAAAGGCACACTGCTATCTTTAAGCTCATCACAAATAACCTTTCCCATTCTGCCATAACCGCAAACAATATAATGGTTTGATATTTTTTCTAATATTTTATTCATTCTTCTTCTCCTGAAGATATGTTTTTCAATTAATATCTGAGCAGCCTTCCCACCGGTATATGCAATAGTAAGTACACCGATTATTATGAGAAAAACCGTGAAAATTTTCCCTGTATTTGAAAGAGGATGTACTTCTTTAAAACCTGTTGTGGAAATAGTTATCATCGTCATGAAAAAGGAATCTAAAAAATCCCACTGCGGTTCAATTATCTTAAAACCTACTGTGCCGATTATGATAATAACAATTAAAAAAATTAACCCGAATTTGAAATGTTTAATGGCATTTGATTGCATAATTATAAAGTTTTATTTTAATGTATAAAAAACCGAATTAAAAAGATTATTTCAAGTAGCATTTTAATGAATGTTTTTTTACAAATAAAGTGCTGTTCTTAATTTACTTTATGTTTTTCTATTAAATTGATTTCTATATTTTTCACTCTGAAAATTCAAATAAATTATTTGGAGGTACAAATGAACCACAATCATCGTAATTCGAGCGGGAAATTATGGACAGGATTAACTTTGATTATTCTCGGCATAATTTTTTTAATCGACAACTATAACCTAATCAATTTCAATATACCGTCTTTTGTATTTCAATGGGAATCGATTTTAATTATAATTGGAATAGTTCTTTTTATCTCATCAAGAAATAGAATAACCGGTTCAATTTTAATTATTATAGGTTTGTTGGGGTTTTTCCCAAACTTCTGGCCTATTGTATTAGTTATAATTGGAGTTTATTTTATTTTAAAAAGTAAACCGCGAGAAAAAACAGATTCGAACCGCAACAAGAATAAATCTTTTAACGGAGGGGAAACGGATTTATCAGAAGATTATATTGATGAAGTTGCGATTTTCGGCGGCGGAATAAAAAATGTTATTTCCGATAATTTTAAGGGCGGAAGAATTACTGCAATATTTAGCGGTTCTGAAATAAATTTAAACCGGTCCAAATTGGCAAAGGGTGAAAATACGCTCGAAATTATTGCTTTATTCGGCAGCACTACATTGATAGTTCCGCGAGAATGGAAAATAAATATTAAATTGATCCCCATTTTCGGCGGCTTTTCAGATAAACGAACGAAAAATCCAAATATTGTTTACCAAAACGACAGTCAGCTTATAATTAGAGGATTAGTTCTATTTGGCGGCGGAGAAATTAAGGATTATTAATTTATGCGCCGAATTTCATATAATAATGAATATGCCATAAAAAGCTCAATTAAAAGGAAATCAAAATTGAATCATTTCAATTTTACACTTTCTTGAAACTCATAAAATTTTTATTAAAAACGGAAATTAAATTATTGACGTGATTAGATATATTATCAACATCCGAAAGTATTTCCAAAAATAAGAGACTTCCGCGCGTGCTGATTTTTTTATTATCCATTCTTAATAAATTAACCTGATTTTCATCGAGTTTTTGAATAAATTCATTAACCGATTCAACACTCTTTGAAAATTCATCTAATGATGAAGGCATTTCGAGATACTTTTTAGCTTCATCTATTTGTTCCATTAAGGCTGAATTTAATTCAACCAAATCGTTCATTTGCTCTTCAGAAAGACGTCTATGATTATTATTTACATAATTATAAAGATTTTCAACAAGTCTTCGAACATATAGCGAAATTTCTTGAACCGAGCTCATAATTTTTCCGTATCTTTTCCCCTTTTTCAGTTCATCTTCCGGGAGCTTACGAACAGCGGCTATAATAGCTGCTACAATTTTATTTGAACGTTTCTTAATCTTTTTCAATTCTTTTTTATTTTCTTTTAATTTATCTCTGTCGTTTTTTACAAATGCTTTAATAGACGATGTAAGGCTTTGAGCTGCAAGATCGAGAAGTTTTTTAGAATCTTTCATACATTTAATTAATGTTGAATAACCTGTAACATCTTCCTCGGCTTCTAATTCTTCGGCACGTGCAGTCTCTTCTTCTTCGGCAATTTTTTCTGTGTAAAAACGATGTGTACGGTATATGAAATAAGCGGCAATTACAAAAAGTATTACTATAGCAGGTGTATGTCCATAATAAATGATCACCGCAAACGTAGCTGCTGTAGAAAAAGCCATAAAAGCCGTGAAAAACCATCCCCCTATTACTGTCATAACACCGTTAATTCTATAAACGGCACTGTCTCTTCCCCAAGCCCTGTCGGAAAGTGATGTTCCCATTAAAACCATAAATGTTACGTACGTTGTTGACAACGGAAGTTTCCACGAAGTTGCCAGCGAAATTAACATGCTTGCTACCATCAAATTAACCGATGCCCTAACAAGATCGAAAGATAATGGTTTCCCTTGATTATCTACAAGTATTCTATCGGCATTTTCAAAACGTTTATTTATTGCCTTTATTATAAAATTAGGCACAATTACATTTAAAGTATCCATTAAAGAGATGTTCAGCCGTACAACAATTCTGGATAAAGCTGTTGCTTCAAATCTTTCGGAACCTTCTACTTGTCGTCCGAGATCAATAGAAGTTTTAATTACGCCCCGTGCTTTTTTATTAAATAAAATAGCGCCAATCATAATTAAGCCGGCAGCAATAAGGAAAAAAACATTAGAATGAATTGTTCCTGCCATAGCTTTCATAAGAGTACCGGAAGGATTGGAAAGATGAGAAGCTATTTGATATGCATTTAATCCGGCAATGGGAACACCGATAAAATTCACCAGATCATTTGCAGCAAAAGCCAAGGCTAATGCAAAAGTACCGATTAAAACTATTAACTTAAAAATATTTGCTTTAATTAAAACCAAAAATTCAAAGATAATCGTCCAAGCAATAAAACTCATAAATATTATAATATCGGTGTTTGCAATAATCCATGTTTTTACTTCATTATCGATAAAGGGAGCAGTTTTTACACCCTTAATCAATATGAAAAAAGTTATTGCAGTCATAGAAATTCCGCCCCAAAGTGCACCGTAACGGGGAACACGCTTTTCGTAATCAAAAGTAAAAACAAGCCGTATAAGAAATTGGATTATTGCACCTACGGCAAAGGCAACAACAATGGAAAGCAAAATACCGCTTATAATTGCGAAAGCTTTACTTGAATTTATATATTTAAACAAATCAGCAAAACTTTCTGAATTTTTAACTATTTTTAATAAAGAAACGGCTACGGCAGCGCCTAGTAAATCAAATACTATCGATACGGTTGTTGATGTTGGAAGCGAGAATGTATTAAAAAAATCGAGTAAAATTACATCAGCAAACATAACGGCAAGAAAAATTGTCATAAGTTCCGGGAAATAAAAATGCTCGGGGTGAAATATTCCTTTCCGCGCTACTTCCATCATACCGCTGGAAAATAATGTACCTGCTATAATTCCTAATCCTGCTACTCCTATTATAATATATCTCGGTGCAACCCGAGAGCCGACGGCAGAATTTAAAAAGTTTACAGCGTCGTTACTAACACCAACTATTAAATCTGAAACAGCAAGTATGCCCAAAATGATAACAACAAAAATGAAAATGTCCATACGCTTGTATCTATCCTTTTAGTTTTATTTTAAAAATTACAATTCAAATAAGTTAAAAAATTTGGCTTCAATAGTACCCTTTTCTACCTAAGGGGGTAGAATAAAATAAGTTATCGAATTACAACTCTTAGAGTGTTTAGGGGGTGGAATAATAAGTTGTAAATCCATTATATATAAATTATTCTATTCCGCCCCCTAAATATGATTTTACAATTACAATAAAACAATGAAATATTTTTAATAAAACATACAAAAATAGTTAATTTTGTAAAATAATTTTAATATCAATTTTTTTATTTGACGAATAAATCCAAAATAAATATTTCATCTATCATATTTAAACTTTATGACGATTTGCTTAACCGGCATTATTAAACAATAAAACTTTCTATTCCATAAAACCTTTTATCTTTTTTTTAAGCGGCATACTTCTGCATTCCGCTTCAAACCTTTAAGCTTTGCCCTTTTAATTGGACTTACGGCAAACTTTTTATTGAATTGATTGTTTTTCATATTTTCAATTTCATCAAATTTTATTTCCATTATAATATTGGAGGATAATTCTTTAACTTTAGTTTGTTGTGCAAATTTTTTATTCCATGGACAAACATCTTGACAAATATCGCAGCCGAAAATCCAATTCTCCATTTTGCCGTTAAACTCATTTGGGATATCACCTTTATTTTCAATAGTTAAATAAGATATACATTTGTTGGCATCAACCACATAAGGCTCAACTATCGCATTAGTAGGACAAGCATCAATACAAGTCCGGCAAGTACCACATAGATTAGTTTGGGGTATTGAATATTCGAAATCATAATTTGTTATCAAGGTAGCTATAAAAATCCAACTTCCGAATTTTTTATTAATAATATTAGTGTTCTTTCCACGCCACCCAATTCCTGCACGCACAGCCCATGCTTGATCCATTACGGGACCGGTATCAACATATCCTTTTGCTATAAAATCCGGATCAATTTCTTGTAAATTTTCAATCAATTCACCTAATTTTTTCCAAATAATGATGTGATAATCTTTACCCCAAGCATACCGCGATATTTTACCGTAATCACTCTCATTCGAAAATTCCCCCTTTACAAAATAATTCATCCCCAGCGAAATAATACTTTTGGCATTAATTAAAATTTTTTTAGCATCCATTCGTTTTTCAACATTACGTTCCATATACAACATTTTTGCATGATACCCTTTTGCAAGCCAACCTTTTAATTCTTCCACTTCTTCGGAAAGCGGCTCTGCTTTGGCAAAACCTACAATATCAAACCCAAGTGATTTTGCCTTTTCAATTACTATTTTGTTAGTAAGATTCATAAGGTGTTAAAAAGTGTTAATTCTATTACTTTATTAATTAAATTTACATAAATTATAATATAATGCCGTCCAAAATATTTTATGAATAACGATTTTTTGAGGTTATATAGAGGATAGAAGTCGGAAGATGGAAGTCGGAAGATGGAAGTCGGGAGACAGGCTTTGTGCTTCGTGCTTCAAACTAAAAAAAGCTATGAAATTTAAATTTGAAAATCTAATTATTCGGTAAAAAGCAATGGAATTGGTAGATGAAACTGTCATTATTAATTTTTAAACACACAACTTGTCCCGATTCGTCGGGAAGAGAATGATTATAAAAATTTGTGAACATACTGAGGACTTTACCAACCGGAGGATGTATTAAAAAAACTTAAAAGTCATTTCGAAGGAACGGAGTGACTGAGAAATCTT
>CAZXJG010000191.1:0-5958 GCA_964640985.1 uncultured Melioribacteraceae bacterium
GCTTTATAGTAATAAATATTTTTTTATTATTTTAAAGTTCCATTATATTAAGGATATATAATTATGACTTACATCAAAGCAAAGAAACATCCTGAATTAAAACCTTCCGATTTAAAATGGACATGTGATACAAAAATATTTGATTTTGATTCTACAACCACTATTAAACCGCATGAAGAAATAATAGGACAAAAAAGAGCTATTAAATCGTTGAAAATTGGGGTTGACTTAAAAAGTCAAGGTTATAATATTTTTATTACAGGTCTTTCCGGAACCGGTAAATATACCACAATAAAAAGAATGCTTGAAACAATTAGTCCGCAATGCCCAATATTATCTGATTATGCTTATGTAAACAATTTTAATGACGTTGACCGTCCTACGCTGCTTACATTTCCTGCGGGAAAAGCGAAAAAATTTAAGAACGATTTGAATTCGGCAATAAAATTTTTTCAAGAGAACATCCCGCAAGTATTGGAACAAGAACCGTTCATCACGAAAAAGAAAAAATTATTTGCACAGTATGGACAGACTCAACAAAAATTAATGGTTACCTTTGAAGAAAAATTAAGAAAAGATAACTTTACTCTTGGTCAGGTAAAAGTTGGTGAAATGGCACATCCGGAAATTTTGATGGTTGTAGATGGCAAGCCGGTTTTTATAGCGCAACTCGACGATTTAATTAGACAAAAGAAAATCACGAAGAAAAAAGCGAGCCAAATTGCCGAAAAGTATGCGGCATATCAAGGAGAACTGCAAAATATATTTCGTAAAAGTTTATCTCTTAATAAAGAATTTCAGCAAAAAATATCGGACCTCGAAAAAAAAGCCGTTAGCGATTTAATTAGGGTAACTCTCGATGAAATAAAAAATAAATATAAAAACAATGCCGTAAATAAATATTTATCCGATGTCGGTGAAGATATCCTTCAGAATTTGGATATATTTAAAGGTCAGCGACCAAGTCAAGAAAAAACCGATGGCGGTTTGATTGTTGACTACTTAAAAGATTATGAAGTAAATATTGTTTTAGATAATTCCAACGTAAAAGAATGTCCGGTAATAATAGAAACCACACCTACTTACAGCAATATTTTCGGAACGATAGAAAAATACAGCGACGGTACAGGCGGGTGGTATGCCGACTTTACAAGAATTAAAGCCGGTTCTTTATTAAGAGCAAATGGCGGCTATTTGGTAATAAATGCACTCGATGCATTTTCCGAGGTCGGTGTATGGAAATCTCTTAAACGTGTAATGCTTCACGGAAAACTTGCTATTCAAGATTTAGGTAATCTTTATCAATTTTCGCCGAGTATACTTAAGCCCGAGCCAATTGAAATAAATACAAAAATCATTTTCATCGGCAATAATTATATCTATTCGGTTCTTTCGGAGTATGAAGACGATTTCAATAAAATATTCAAAATAAAATCCGAATTTGATTATGAAATGAAAAGGACCGACCAGGCGTTGATTGAATATGCAGGTGTTATTAAAAAACTTATACAATCTGAAAAACTGCTTGAATTTGATAGATCGGCAATTGGAAAAATTGTTGAATTAGGAGCACGTTACGCCGGTGAAAAAAATAAACTCACAACGAGATTTGCCTATATAGCAGATTTGGCAAGAGAAGCGAGTTTTTGGGCGGTAGATAACGGAGAAAAAATAGTTTCCGCCTATCATGTTCAACAAGCTTATGACTATGGGAAAGAACGGCATGGGCTTTACGAATCTAAATTAAAAGAAATGATTGTTGACAACACTATTTTAATTGATACCGAAGGTGAACGCGTTGGGCAAATAAACGGTCTGGCAGTGTATGGAGGTGGGCATTATTCATTCGGTAAACCTACAAGAATAACGGCTGCGGTTTCCTTGGGAACAGGCAATATTTTGAACGTTGAACGGGAAGCGGGTTTAAGCGGCAATACATATAATAAAGGTGTTTTGATTATTTCCGGATATTTTAGAGAAAAATTTGGAAAAAAAATTCCGCTTTCGTTCAAAGCAAGTTTGGTTTTTGAGCAAGGATACGGTAAGATTGACGGAGATAGTGCGTCGATTACCGAGATTTGTGTTTTACTTTCTTGTTTATCCGGTGTCCCGATAAAACAATCTTTTGCAATTACCGGCTCGGTAAATCAAAAGGGCGATATCCAGCCGATCGGTGGTGTTAATGAAAAAATTGAAGGATTTTTTGAAATTTGTAAATCGAGAAAATTGACTAAAAAACAAGGCGTTATAATTCCAAAGCAGAATGTTAAAGATTTGATGCTTAGAGACGAGGTTGTAGAAGCCGTAAAAAATAAAGAATTCCATATTTACGCAATTTCGGCAGTTGAAGAAGCAATTGAAATTCTTACCGGAGTAAAAGCCGCAGAGTTAACGAAATCGGGCTGGTACCGTGCAAATACGGTTTTCGGCTTAGTTGAGAAAAACTTAAAAGAAATGAGAAATAGAGTTAAACCTTCACGAAAAAGTACACATAAAAAAAAATCGAAAAAGACGATTAAAAAGGAAAAATAATGAAGTTTAAAAATAATTTTACAAAAACTAAAATATTAGCCACCGTTGGTCCGGCAATTGATTCTGTTGAAATGCTTTCAAAATTAGTGGATGCCGGCGCTAATGCATTTCGATTAAATTTTTCACATGGGAGTTACGATTATTTTGAAAAAGTTATCAAAAATATAACCGAAGTCAGCAATCGTAAATCTTTACCCATTTCAATTCATGTAGATCTTCAAGGACCAAAAATTCGTATAGGTGAATTAAGTGAAAAAGAAATAGAAATAGATACCGGTCAAATAATTGAAATTACGGTTGATGATGTAATCGGCACAAAAGAAAAGATTTCAACATCATATAAAAGTTTAATAAGGGATGCGTCCCTTGGAGAAACAATTTTAATTGATGATGGACTTATCGAATTAAAAATAATTGAAAAAAAAGAAAAGTCCGTTATATGTAAAGTGATTGACGGCGGTTTGCTTAGACCGAGAAAGGGAATGAATTTGCCCGATATGAAATTAAGTACTCCATCAATAACTGAAAAAGACAAGAGGGATTTAGAGTTCATACTTAAACATCAAGTTGATTTTATTGCTTTATCATTTGTTCGTTCGCCGTCGGATATAACGGAATTACGAGAATGGATAAAAGCAAGGGGATTTAACAAGCCTTTGATAGCAAAAATTGAGAAGAAAGAAGGAGTAGATAATTTCGATGAAATTTTAGAAGCAGCCGATGGGATTATGGTTGCACGCGGCGATCTTGGTGTGGAATTGCAACCACAAGAAGTTCCGGTAATTCAGAAAGAAATAATTAGACGCTGCAATTCTTTAGGTAAACTTGTTATTACTGCAACACAAATGTTGGAATCTATGATAAATAATCCGATACCGACTCGCGCGGAGGCTTCCGATATTGCAAATGCCGTTTGGGACGGTACCGATGTGGTTATGTTAAGCGCAGAAACATCTGTGGGCAAATTCCCTGTTGAAGCTGTTGAAATGATGAAAGAAATTTTAATTAGAACAGAAGAAAAATCAAAATTTCAGACCCTTATAAATTATGAAGTGCCTAAAAATCTTGCCGATAACCTTTTTGATTCAACCGGTAAGGGTACCGTAGATATCTCTAATCAAGTTAACGCTTCGGCTGCAGTAATTTTTACACATTACGGACGAAAAGCTAAAGTGGTATCTAAATTCCGTCCCAACGCCCCGGTTTTTGCAATTTCCGACAAACTTCATACTTTAAATATGCTGAATCTATATCATAATATTATACCTATTTACCTTGATGATATAGTTAATGAAGAATTAGCCGTTGATAAAGCGAAAATAAAACTTGAGAAGTATGTAGATTTTGATAAAGGCGATATTATCATTTTTGCAGCCGGTGCACCCATATCCGAAAAAGGCCGTCGAAGTTGGCTTCGTTTTGTTATTGTTTAATAATAAACGTAAAAAAATATGATGAACGTCAAATATAAATTAGCGAAATGGTGGGAGATTGCTGATAATGGAAAAATTTTATGTACGTTATGTCCCCGTTATTGTACAATAGGTGAAGGCCAAAAGGGTTTCTGTTTTGTCCGCGAAAATATTGACGGTAAATTATACTCAACAGGTTACGGCAGGCCCACAGGTTTTGCAATTGATCCGATTGAAAAAAAGCCGTTAAACCATTTTTTGCCGGGTACCGATATTTTAAGTTTCGGTACGGCAGGTTGTAACCTCGGGTGTAAGTTTTGTCAAAACTGGACAATGAGTAAAGCTGAAATTGATGAAATCAATTCACTTGAAGCCTCACCCGAAGATGTGATTCGTCTGGCAAAACGGTATAAAGTTCCTTCAATTGCTTATACATATAACGACCCGACTATTTTCGGTGAATATGTAATTGACATATCCAGATTAGCAAAAGAGGAAGGGATAAAGTCTGTGATGGTTACGGCAGGTTACATCGATAAAAAAGCACGCAAAGACGTGTATAAATACATCGATGCAGCAAATGTAGATCTTAAAGCTTTCAGCGAAACATTTTATCGTAAGCTTACTTTTTCTCATTTGGACAATATTCTCGATACACTTATTTGGTTAAAGAACGAAACTGAAATATGGCTTGAAATCACTACTCTTTTAATACCTGATGAAAACGACTCGCCGGAAGAAATTAAACAAATGTGTAATTGGATATTAGTAAATCTTGGAGAAAACGTTCCTTTACATTTTACTGCATTTCATCCCGATTTTAAAATGAGAGACAAACCGGCTACACCTATTTCCACTTTAGAATCGGCAAGAAATATTGCCTTAAAAATGGGAATACACTTTTGTTATGTAGGAAATGTTCATGATTTGGAAGGACAAACAACATATTGCCCAAATTGCGGTCAAGTACTTATAAAACGTGATTGGCACTCGATTATGATTAACAAGTTAATTGAAGGAAAATGTTTTAACTGCGGTACAAAAATAGCCGGGATTTTTAAATGACTTTACAAAATTGGTTTTCTTTTTATATTAGTTACTTAAAATATTAATAAAAAAACATGGTAAAAATTGAATATTACAAAAATTATACTCAATTCGCATTTGAAGATATATTTTGATATTTTGTTACAAAATTTATTTAATAATTGAAAATGGCTTTTTCTAAATTTTAAGGAGGTAAGATGATGTCGGATTCCATAAAACTTTCGGTTACTTTATCTGCTACACCAAGAGTGGTTTATGAAGCTTGGTTAGATAGTGAAAAACACAGCGAGTTTACCGGAAGTAAAGCTGAAATTCAAAGAAAAGTCGGAACAAATTTTACAGCGGAAGACGGTTACATTCAGGGAATGAATTTAACATTATATCGTTTTAAAAAAATAATACAAACATGGAGAACAACCGATTTCCCGGAGGGAAGCGAAGATTCCAATTTAGAAGTAAATCTTGATTTGGTTAAAAACGGTACAAAATTAACAATTATACATACCAATCTGCCAGAAGGCGATGGCCTTAAATATAGAAAAACCTGGCGGGAAAATTATTTTACTCCGATGAAAGAATATTTTAAAAAGCTCGAATGATTTAAGATACAATCTATTTTAATGGAAAACGAAAAGAAAAAATTTCAGCATGCACTTAAAGTTACATTCTTTTTTCTAACTGTACTTTGGATAGTAAAATTAATAGAAGTTTCTTTTAATATCAGTTTTGTCCGTTTTGGAGTTTTACCACGTCAGCCTTCGGGACTTGTAGGTATAATTTTTTCTCCATTAATTCATGCAAGCTTTAATCACTTAATATCCAATTCCATCCCCCTTGTGTTTCTTTGTACGGGAGTTTTGTTTTTTTATCCGAAAACAGCTCGTAAATTGTTTATAATAGTATATTTTGTCCCGGGAATTTTTGTTTGGCTGTTCGCACGGGAGGCATATCATATCGGCGCAAGCGG
>CAZXJG010000192.1:0-5924 GCA_964640985.1 uncultured Melioribacteraceae bacterium
TCAACCATGTCTTGTCCTGAATGGTCTGAACATATTTTTCGCTGACATCTACAGCATTACTCCACAATTCCTCAAATTTATTTTTCGCAAAATCATAGTCACTTCTGTTTTTCAGTTCCACGTTGAATTCAAGATTGTTAACCAGTCCGGCTTGAGTGAAATTACTGGAACCTGTGATAACACGGCCGGTATCCCTGTCGCCTTCCTTAAAAGTCATAATGTAAAGTTTGGCGTGGATATTTTGTGACGGATAAGCCCTGATTTCAAGTTTGTTGTTCCTAATCCATTCTATAAATTTATGGACACCTTGTTCAACGTTTCTATTGTCCTCGGAAAGCTCCATTTCATTCTGAACAAGATTTTCAATCTCCTGCCTGGCTTCGGCGTGAGAGAAATCAATTTCTTGCTGTTTGAACTTACCTGCCTGTGTGCCGTACGCAGACAGGTTGGCATTTTCCATCATTTCGAAAGCTTTTCTGTTTGTGTTGATACCAATCAGGATTCTGATTTTTTCTGTGCTTTCCAGAGATGGATAGATAGCATAAAACCCGCTTGAGTAAAAGTATCCTACGAGGCAATCAAAAAATAATGTGTCTTTTATTAAAACTTCAAATCTCTCTTTAAGGCTTTGATTTTCTTCGTTTGTAATAAATGATAGATCGGTGTTCATAAATATCCTTTGTTATCATTTTTGAGCAACCTTCAAATCCATCCCCACGTATGGTTTATTATCTCGTGTCCGGCATAACATACTACTCAATCATTTTCAGTTATTCAGTAAGTTTTGCAAGAATTCCTTTTAACAAATTATAGAACTTTTCAACATCTTTTATATTAACCCGTTCATCGGGTGAATGGGCACCTTGAATAGTAGGACCAAATGAAATCATATCAAGTCCGGGATATTTTGAGCCAAGCAAACCTGTTTCCAAACCGGCATGAATTGCTTTAATTTCAGGTTCTTTCCCAAACAAATTACTAAAAACCTCCTTAGAAATTTTCAACAACTTCGAATCCATATTCGGCTGCCATCCGGGATAACTACTTCCAACGTTAACTTTCCCTTTCCCAAGTTTCAAAATTGCCGCAACGCTGTCGGAAATATTATCTTTCGCACTTTCAATTGAACTTCGCTGACTTGTTCCAATAATAAGTTTTTCATTATCCATTTTTATTGTGGCTAAATTAGTTGAAGTTTCAACTAATCCTTTAATACTGGGACTCATAGCAATAACACCATTGGGCATAGCAAGAAGAATTTTTATTAACCTTTTAGTAAATTTTTTGCGGAATACTTTCTCAGGATTACCATCTTTTTTCTTAAAATCAACAAGCAGACCGCCATCATTTAATTTATATTCTTTTAAAGTATCGGCAACAAAATTGTCAATTATTTCTTTAACCTTGCTTTCATTTTTAGGATTTATCAGCAATGTAACTTCAGCTTCTCTCGGGATAGCATTTCTTAATGAACCACCTGATATTTCTGAAATTGCAAATTTAACCCCTGATAATCTATTAAGTAAAAAACCTAATAATTTAATAGCATTGGCTCTACCTGAATTAATATCCAAGCCGGAATGTCCGCCTTTTAATCCGGTAATTGTTAACTCGTAAGGCACAGATTTTTTTTTCGGTGATTTCCATTTAAGCTTAAAAATTCCTTCGGTATCTTGTCCGCCTGAACATCCGACATAAAAAGCACCGTCTTCTTCAGAATCGAGATTCAATAAAGTTTTACCGGTAATAAAACCGGGCTGTAAACCGTTTACACCTGTCATACCGGTTTCTTCATCAATGGTACATAATATTTCCAATGGTCCGTGCACAGCATCTTTATCAAGTGCAACAGTCAACGCAGCAGCAACTCCAAGCCCATTGTCGGCGCCAAGTGTAGTACCGTCAGCTTTAATCCAATCGCCGTCTCTTAATAATTTTATCGGATCATTTTCAAAATCGTGTACTGTTTCTTTGTTTTTTTCACAAACCATATCGATATGACCCTGCAAAACAACAGTCGGAGCTTGTTGATAACCGGGCGAAGCGTCTGCTTTTACAACAATATTTCCCAATTGATCTTCTTTAAATGCTAAGTTTTTTTCTTGAGCAAATTTTTTAATGAATTCTCTTATTTTCCCTTCTTTTTTTGACGGCCGTGGTACCTGACTAATCAAATAAAAATTTTCCCATAATTGGGCAGGTTCTAATCCTTCAATTACTTCTTTCGACATTGTGACCTCCACATTATTTTTAATTTACTTTTTTGTTTTTCAACTATGACGTATATTTAAAATATCTCCATCTTTTACAAGATATTCTTTACCTTCAAGTCTCCAAACCCCGGCTTCTTTACATTTTACAAAGGAACCGTATTTAATAAAATCATCATAATGAACTACCTCTGCTCTAATGAACTTATTATAAAAATCCGTATGAATTACACCGGCTGCTTGTTGTGCATTATAATTTTTCTTTATAGTCCAAGCTCTTGTTTCATCTTCCCCTACGGTAAAAAATGAGTGTAGCCCTAGAATATTATATGAAGTTCTTAATATTTTTTTCAAAGCAGATTCTTTAATTCCGTAATCTTCCATAAAAACTTTTCTATCTTCTTCATCTAATTGTGATAATTCATATTCAATTTTTGCAAAAAACGGAATTAGCTCGGCACCTATATCATTCAAACTTTTTTTTATATTAACAACTATTTCATCTACGTTATTTATTGAATTTTCGTCAAAATTAAGTGCAATAGCAAGGGGTTTTATTGTTAATAATTGAAAACCGGATAAAGATTTTAACTCATCCTCCGCTAAATTAAGTGTTCTTAACGGTAGTTCTTTTTCGATATGGTTAAAACATTTTTCTAAAACGTGAAGCTCATATTTTAATTTTTCATCTTTTCTTTTTAGAAGCTCTTTCTTTATTTTTTCTATATGATTCTCAAGAAATGCCATATCGGAAAATAAAAATTCCGTCTCTAAAAATTGAATATCTCTTAATGGATCAATATTTCCCAAAGGATGAGGCACGGATTTTTCCTCGAATTGCCTTACAATATAAAAGAGTGCATCGTTATTACGAACATTGTTTAGGAAAGTACTTGTTATTTTTACCTTCCCGTCATCAGACATTCTAAGTCCGGGAACATCGAATAGCTCGATTGTTGCGTTTACCTGCTTTTTCGGATTAAAAATTTGTGTCAGTTTATCTAATCTTTCATCGGGAACTTTTACAACATCAATGGATGCTTCTTCTTTTACTTGATAAACCGAAGATTCTTCTAAACCTGCAAGTGTATTAAACAATGTGGTTTTACCCGAATATTGCAGTCCGACTAATCCTAATTGCATAAATTTTAATTCCCATTTTTTTTAATAAACAAAACAAATATAAATTAATTTAGTCTGATATAGAATTTTTACACTATGACTCAATTTGTGTATGTAGTGCAATTTCTTCTAAAATTGATGAAACTTTTAAACATTGACTTAATTCGCCGGTAAAAACCAAAGCTTTCCCTTTAACGTGAACTTCGAAAGCCAAAGACCGTGCTTTCTTAAAAGAGCAATGGATTGCTTTTATAAGCTGAGCAATAACTTCATCAAAACTATGCCAATCATCATTAAATAAAATAACTTTTAACGGTAATTTTGTCGTTGTTATTTCGTCAATTTCAGGCTTATTAATTTCGAGTGTTTTTTCTTCATTCATCAAATATTTGTTTTATTGATAGTATAAATTAATATCCAATATAAAAATATAAATTATTATAAAATTAAATTTGTAATTTAGTGCATAAAATATTTTTTAAAATAAAGTTGTTTCAAAAGGGAGGAAGAATGAAAATTGTAGTTTGTGCAAGCCACGTCCCGGATACTGCAACTAAAATAAATATAGGTTCGGATGGCAAAACGATTGACCCTAATGGGGTAACTTATGTTGTAAATCCATACGACGAATACGCTATTGAAGAGGCTTTGAAAATAAAAGAAGCTGTAGGTGGTGAGGTTGTTGTTATCAGTGTCGGTACCGACAATAGTAAAGAAACTATTCGTAAAGCTTTAGCGATGGGTGTTGATAGCGGCGTTTTATTAAAAGTTGAGGAATTCCCCGATTCTATTGGCGTTGCAAAAGCTCTATCTGCTGAAATTAAAAATCTTGGAGCAGAATTAGTATTTTTCGGTAAACAGTCGGTTGATTATGATAATTCAATTACCGGGCAATTAACCGCAGAGTTATTAGGATTTAATTGCGTTTCAGTTGTAGTAGATTTCAAATTAGACGGAAATAAAATAATTGCCGAAAGAGAAATTGAAGGCGGGAAAGAAGTAGTTGAAACATCATTACCTGCTGTTATTACAGCCCAAAAGGGATTAAATGAACCTCGATATGCATCTTTAAGAGGTATTATGGCTTCTAAAAGAAAAACGATTGAAGAAAAACCTGCTGCTGTTGAAACCCCTTATGTAAAAATACTTAAAATGTATAAACAAGCTCCTAAACAACCTGGTAAAATTATCGGCAAAGATGCGAGTGCTGCTGCCGAATTAGTAAGATTATTAAGAGAAGAAGCAAAAGTAATTTAAGGAGTTATATTATGGCTAATAGAATTTTAGTATTTCTTGAACAAAGAGACGGAAAAATAAAAAAAGCTTCCTTCCAAGCAGCTAAAGCTGCTGCCGATATGGGTAAAACCTTAAACTTTGAAGTTGAAGCACTTACAATTGGAAATGAAATTGAAAATTTAGATAAAGTCGGTGGTTACGGTATTAATAAAGTTGTTCATTTAAAAAACAGTGAATTGGCTCTCTATTCACCTACCGGATATAGAGATGCTCTTGTAAATTATGCAGAAGAAAGCGGAGATGATATTTTCTTTTTTGCAAATACATCCCTTGGTAAAGACCTTGCACCCCGCGTAGCCGTGAAATTAGACGCCGGTATTGCGATGGATTGTATTAAATTACAATATGACGACGGTCAAATAATTGCTTCACGTCCGGTATATGCAGGCAAAGCCATTGTTGATGTTGAAATCGAAAATCATAGAAAAGTTTATACACTTCGTCCTAACGTATTTGATGCCGGAATTCCTTTAGATACGGCAGCAAATGTTGAAGTAAAAGAATTAACCGATATTAATCTCAGTACAAAAGTAACTGAGATAAAAAAAGCAGGCGGCAAACTTGACGTAGCAGAAGCGGAAATAATTGTATCGGGTGGACGAGGAATGAAAGGTCCTGAGAATTTTCACCTTCTTGAAGAATTAGCTGATGAATTAGGAGGCGCTGTTGGTGCTTCGCGCGCTGCAGTTGATGCCGGATGGCGACCTCATAGCGATCAAGTAGGACAAACCGGTAAAACTGTTTCTCCAAATCTCTATATTGCGGCTGGAATATCAGGAGCTATTCAACATCTTGCCGGTATGAGATCTTCTAAATATATTGTTGCAATAAATAAAGATGAAGATGCTCCGATTTTTTCAGTTGCAGATTATGGTATTGTAGCTGATCTTTTCGATGTTGTTCCTGTTTTGACTGAAGAAATAAAAAAATTAAAAGCCAAATAAAATAGTATATAAATGATTATTACCGTCAAGTTAATTAGCTTGACGGTAAACTTTATTTACAATATTATTATAATAATAATAAATTTTTATTTGGAAGAAAAATAATTTACTTCAAAAGTATATTTTGATAAAAAGCGGATAATTAAAATAAAGTCCGGCAATTAAATAAAAAGTTATGTAATGAATAAAGTTGAAGTTGAAATATTAGGTTTATCATCAAGCCCTTCAGCAGGCGGAGCTTACGCTTTATTATTAAAAGAAGTTTACGGATCGCGCCGACTTCCGATTATTATCGGCGCTTATGAAGCGCAAGCAATTGCATTGGAATTAGAAGGTATTAAACCTCCCCGCC
>CAZXJG010000193.1:0-5904 GCA_964640985.1 uncultured Melioribacteraceae bacterium
TTAAGGTTAATATGGTCCCCGACATAAATGTCGGGGCAATTTAGTAACATACTTGCGTAACGGGAGTTAATAAATTAAGTGGAAGAACATATAAAACCGTTGTTATTGATTTTTAAACACACAACTTGTCCCGATTCGTCGGGAAGGGAATGATTATAAAAATTTGTAAATAAACTGAGAAATCTTTTGAAATGGTGCTGTATTTAGAGATTTCTCTCCCGACAAAAAACGTCGGGATCGAAATGACAGTTATTTTTTTTAGACAACTGCGTATGTGAAATGAATCAGGAAAAATAAGAGGAAAAAGAGTTTGGAGGAAATATAAACAAATGAAAAAAATATTCGGCATTGTTCTGTTAATAAGTTTAGTTCTTGGTGGATGCAGTATATATAAAACAATGGTTAATATTTCCAGGTTAAAATTTAAACTCGGCAGTGTTAATAATTTCAAACTCGGTAGAATTGAACTTTCTAACAAAACCCGGTTACGTGATGTTAACCCAATCGATATTATCAAATTAACTGCACAAATTGCAAGAAGGAGGCTCCCCGTTTCATTTACTCTTTATATAGAAGCGAAAAACCCTAATAATGGAACAGGCGGTTTTGCTCCTACCGATGTTGTGATAAAATCATTTCCTTGGAAACTTTTTATAAATAATAAAGAAATTATAAATGGGAATATTAATTCTCCAATTACCATACCAGGTAAAGGGCATGTTAAAATAATTCCTTTAATGATAAGAGCTGATCTTTATAAAATATTTAAAAATAATAGTATTAGAGATATTCTAAAAACAGCTTTGGCTATCGGCGGTGCAAGAGGTTCATCTTCAAAGTTGAAATTAATTGTACAGCCTGTAATAAGCACAAAATTATTCGGTGGAATAAAATATCCGGAACCAATTACAATTGTTAATTATAAATTTAATTGAAGTGAAAAAATGAATACAAAATTTGCAATAGGAATCGATTTAGGGGGAACGAACATAAAATCCGGTATTGTAACCGATGAAGGGAAAATAATAAGAACAAATATTATAAAAACATATAGTGAAAGAGGCCCTGAAAAAGTTATTCAACAAATTGAAAAAGGGATAAAAATTTTATTAAAAAACAATAGATTGAAAATTGATGGAGCGGGTATCGGAGCTCCCGGGTCAGTTACGCAGCGTGAAGGTATCGTTAAAAATCCCCCAAATTTACCGGGCTGGGGAGAAGTACCCTTAAAGAAAATTTTGGAAGGAAAAATTAAGAAACAAGTTTATGTGGAAAACGATGCGAATGCTGCAGCTATTGGTGAACTTATGTTTGGTGCAGGAAAGCAAATAAACAGTTTTATTATGATTACTCTTGGTACCGGGGTTGGCGGTGGAATTATAATTGAAAAGAAATTATACAGAGGTACCACCGGTGCTGCAGGTGAAATTGGGCATGTTACAATCGATTATAAAGGAAAACACTGTAAATGCGGTTCGTACGGATGTATAGAAACTTATATTGGTAATAGCTATTTAGTAGAAGATGTAAAAAAGAAACTTAAAAAACATAAAGAATCTGTTATTTATGAACTTATAAAAGGCGATTATAAACTGTTGACTCCAAAGATAATTGGCGAAGCCGCTAAAAAAGATGATGAATTTGCAAAAGATATAATACGTGATGCCGGCAAGAAGTTAGGTTTTGCTCTAAGTTCTGTTGTTAATTTATTGGATATTGAAACAATAATTATTGGGGGAGGAGTTGCCGGGCTTGGTAGTCTATTGTTCGAATCTGTAAAAAATGGCGTTAAAGATCGTGTGTTACAGCCTTTAAAAGGGAAAATAATTATTAAGCATGCTAAGTTGAAAAATCAAGCAGGTGTTAAGGGTGCCTCGGCACTTGTGTTTTATAATTTATAACTTTTTTCTAATCTATACGGAAATCCGACCGGATTTTAATTATGAAAACAATTTCTTTTATCCGGCAGATTGCCATGTCGCCTTGATTATACGGGAATCCTTGCAATTGCAGTCAAGAATCGTTCAATTTAGGAAATAATTAATTGTTAATTAATTAAATTGACCGATGAAATTAAAAATTTAATTGACATCTCAGTTTAAATGATCAAAATTCTTTTTATCATATCATTTTTATTTGCAACTACGTTAAATTTTGCGCAAATCGACTCTTTGCAAGCATCCAAGTCCGATACACTAAAACCGGCAAAAAGTGATTCACTTAAAACAAGTAAAAAGTCGGGTGCTTTTGATGTAACTTCGATAATTTACAGCAGCGCATCGGATTCTTTAATATTCAATATTAAGAAAAAAAAGATGTTTCTTTATGGGAAAAGCAAATTAAAATATAAAGATACGGAGTTACAAAGCGGGAAGATAGCCGTTAATTTTGTTACTAATGAATTGGATGCTAAGGGAATAATTGATACTGCCGATACAACAGGGAAGAAATTTGTTCAAACACCTGTTTTTACCGAAGGCGGCAATACGTTTGAAGGCAGAATTATAAAATATAATTTCAAAACGAAAAAAGGCTATATCTCTTTGGCAAAAAACAAAAAGCAAGAATCCCGATATGAAGGTAAAGTAGTTAAAAAAGTTTCGAAGAATGTATATTTCATTAAAAATGGGATATATACTACTTGCCCGAGTGATACGCCGAATACTTATTTTACCGCAAAAGAGATGAAAGTTATACAGAAAGATAAGATAATTGCCAAATGGATTTTTATGTATATTGGCGGAGTACCTTTGCCGATACCTTTACCTTTTGCAGTTTTCCCAACCCAAACGGGCAGAAGATCCGGTTTAATTGCCCCGGGCTATGGTTGGAAAAATAGAGCCGGATTTTATTTTAGTCATTTCGGGTATTTTTTTGCGATTAACGATTATATGGATTTAGCTCTTACAGGTACCTATTATACTAATGGCGGCTGGGGTATGAGAGAAAGGTTTCGGTATGCAAAGCGGTATAATTACAGCGGTAATTTAAGCGGCGGAATTTCAAAAATAATTTATGGTGAAAATGGAGATCCGAACAGAGCTGTTGAAACCGACTGGAATTTCGGATTGTTTCACAACCAAAGATTTACACCCACTACAAGTCTCGATCTCAATCTGCAATTTCAATCTTCAAATTATTATCATAACAATAGTATTAATATGAATAATCTCTTGGCAAAAAATATTCTTTCGAGAGCAACTTTTCAAAAACGATGGGATGAATCGGGGAATAATTTAACAATAAGTTACAGCAGAACGCAAAATCTTTCATCGGGCGATATTTACGAAACACTTCCTGATATAACTTTTAATAAAAGTTTGAGTTTCCCTTTCAGAAAAAGAGGTGCTGTAAATACTAAAGATATGAAATGGTATGAATTGATTGGTTACCGCTATACAGGGGAATTTAGAAACAACAGACAAAAAATTAATAGGCAGCTTAAAATTAGAGGCGGACTAAGACATTATTTAACAATTTCGGCTTCACCAAAGATTTGGCATTTTAATATTTCTCCAAGTTTGAATTATACTGAAAAATGGTATAATAAAAGAATTGTAAAAACAAGTTATTTGGAACAGATCGATAGTACCCATTATCAAGAGAAAGTACTTGTGCGGGATGTTCATAAAATAGGAATTGTTAGAACATTCAATTTTAGTTTATCGGCTTCAACAAAGCTTTATGGTATGGCTCATCCTGATATCTTCGGTATTGCTGCTTTTCGTCATACGGTTACTCCGAGCATTTCCTATATTTATCATCCCGATTTTACCAATCCCAAATGGGGGTATTATGGCACCTATATTAATTCGGAAGGCAAAAAAGTGAAATATGATAAATATCAAAGGGAAATTTTTGGAGGTGCAGGCGGCGGGGAAAGTCAATTTATAAGTCTTAATGTTGGCAATCTTTTTGAAATTAAAACTGAAAAAAATCCTACTGATACTACGTCGAAAGAAAAAAAAATAAGGCTGCTTAATTTGAATTTTGGAATCGGGTACGATTTTACTGCCGATAGTCTTAATCTTTCCAATTTAAATGTTAGTTATAGAACACAAATTGGCGATTATTTGAATTTTTTCGGGTCGTCATCTTATACATTTTATGATTATAACGGTACAAATAAAATTAATCGTTATTTAATTTCAAGCGGTAAAGGATTATTCAGACTTACTAATTTTTCTTTATCTCTATCTTCAAGTCTTTCGGGCAAAAAATTAAAAGGCAAAAATAAAAAAAGTAGATCGGATACTACATACAAAGCATTTAAAAAGGAAGATTATATTTCGCTTTATAATCAAGTACCGCCCGATTTTAGCATTCCCTGGAATTTAAGTTTAAATTTAAATTATAATATTTCGAAGCCTACTCCATCGTTTGTTTATAAAAGTGCATCAATTGGGATGAGTTTAGATTTTAATTTGACAAAAAATTGGAAAATTTCCGTGCGTGGTAATTACGATTTAATTAACAAGCTGATTATTGCACCACAAATCAGTGTTTATCGCGATTTGAAATGTTGGGAAATGCATTTCAATTGGTATCCTACAGGCTTTTATAGAGGTTTTAGGTTTGAAATAAGAATGAAAGCTCCACAATTACGTGATGTTAAACTGACCAAAACCAAAGGATTATTCAGTGGTAAAAGATGATTTAAAATGAATATTCGCAAATATATCATTGACGGTAATAATTTAATCGGTAAAATTTATTCGATACATAAATTACAAAAATTTGATCCGCAAGCTTCACGCGAAAAATTAGCCTTTTTGCTCGAACGCTATTTTTTTGATAAAAAAGTAAAGGTTTCCCTTCATTTTGACGGCTACGCAAAAGAATCTATCAAATTGAATAAAATCAGAATAATTTATTCTGAAAGTAAATCTGCCGACGATAAAATTAAAGAGGAGATTGATAATTGTAAAAATCCGAAGTTATTAATGATTGTCAGCTCCGATTTATCGATAATTGATTATGCAAGAGCAAACGCTTGTAATGTTACCAAGTGTGAAGATTTTAAAAACATCCTTTTTTCAGATCCCAAAATTGATGAGGAAAAAGAAAAGTTAAAAGGCATTGATGAAGATGAAATCAAAAGAATTTTCGGTGTAGAATAAAAGATAAAATATTTGTGAGTCGAAATATTTATACTTAATAATTACTAACAAATAACGAGGTTCGTAATGAAAAATTTTTTTGTTTTCAGTGTTGTTGCTTTAACATTACTAATGTTTACAGAGTTATCCGCTCAAAATGACAGCACAAAATTTATTCCAAAAAAAGTATTCGCATTACAGTTCCAGATAGGGAGCGACTTTACATTAGGCTCTTTTAATGGAAACACAATTTCGGCTAAATATCATTTTTCTAATTCTAATGCCGTTAGATTGGGAATAACCTTAAATTTAGATTCACATGATGAAACTTACTCATACTTTTTAAAAGATAGTTTAGTACAAAAATCCTATATGAATTTAAGTAGAAACATCATAACAATAAATTTACAATACCTATTTTACAAACAAGGCACAACCGATATTTGGTATTATTTCGGAGGCGGTCCTTTTATCGGTACAAATTTTAACAAAAATGATAACCATAATGTAAAAGGTCAAAAAGGGTATGCAAAAAGGGATGAAACATCTTTTGGGATTAATCTTTTGTTTGGTACAGAGTGGTTTGTAAGTAAGAACTTTAGTTTATCTGCTGAATATGGGTTAAGTATTAGAAATTATAAGGAAACTCACGAAGATAAAAATAGTTTTTATGAAACATTGCATAAAAATGATAGAAAGGGAACTTCTTTAAATTACAATTCTATCAGATTAGGATTGTCGGTATATTTTTAACGGAAGTTCCGCAAAGATGATAGCACAAAAAAGCCTGAACCCTTTATAGGAA
>CAZXJG010000194.1:0-5904 GCA_964640985.1 uncultured Melioribacteraceae bacterium
CGGGAATTTTTGTTTGGCTGTTCGCACGGGAGGCATATCATATCGGCGCAAGCGGCGCTTTATACGGTTTAGTTACATTCTTATTTTTTAGCGGAATTATCCGTAGGGATACACGGGCAATTGCTTTGTCTTTAATTGTAACTTTGCTTTACGGAAGTCTGGTTTGGGGAATTTTTCCGTTAGACCCTACAATCAGCTGGGAAGGGCATTTATTTGGAGCTTTAACGGGAATTGTTTGTGCATTTTTATTTAAGAAAAATGATCCTTACAAAAAATACGACTGGGAAGACGAAGAAAGAGATTGGGATAAAAATGACCTTGAGGTTAAATATGACAATAGAACTTAAAGATTTTTATATGTAAAACATGGGGAGTTTGAGCAGTATGAAAATTTGTTTAAATTTATTACAAAGAATTAAAAATTGAGGGAATATCAATTAATAAACGGAAAGTGGTGCTGCAAATCAGAACATCATTTATTTTTTTTAGCACCTACGCTTTTTGCAAGCTGCTTAAGAGCTTTTTGTAATTTTGCCAATTCTTTTGCCGCATCCGAGAAACGTTTTTCACCGGAATATTTTAGATAATTATTAAATGCATCGTTTGCTTGTTTAGCTAAAGTTTCAAATGAAAAAGATTTTTTTTGTGGTACAAGTTGTTGTGTAACCACTTTGTTTGTTGAAGATGCGAAAAGTTTCGTCAAAGCTTGATCGAACGTTTTAGCATAACTCATATCATTACCATGCATAACAACTACCAAACGTAATTCGGGGTAGGCTGCCGTTTCGGCTTGAAGATAAATTGGTTCTACATAAAACAACGTATTGTTAACCGGAATTGCCAATACATTACCGCGTATTACATTTGAGCCGCGTTGATTCCATAATGTTAATTGTCCCGATAAATAACTGTCCTGATCAATTTTGCTCTCTACCTGTTGAGGACCTAAAATCATTTTATTTTTCGGAAATTGATAGGCTAAAAATCTACCATAATTTCCCGAGTCACATAACCCGGCAATCCATCCGATTAGTACTTGTCGGTTTTTAGGAGTGAAAGGAAGTATAAGAGAAAACTGAGGTTTAGTAGAGCCGGGGAGCTGCCATATTATATAATACGGTTCAACAGGCTGAACATGGTTATAATATTTTTCTGTTGCTCTTACCCAAAGATCTTCTTGATTGTAAAATACGGTCGGATCGGTCATATGATATTTTTCGTAAACCAAGCCTTGTGCAAGAAGCATATCTATAGGATAACGAATATGTGCGAGTAAACCTTCCGGCATTTGAGATTTAGCCTTGAACAGATCCGGATAAATTTTTTGCCAAACTTTAACAATAGGATCTTTTTTATCGAGAATGTAAAAATTTACCGAACCGTTGAATGCATTTATAACTACTTTAATAGAATTTCGAATATAATTTACACCGTTAAAATTTTTATCTACAATTGTTCTTAATTTCATTGCGGTGTTCCCCTCTTTATAATCAATAGTTTCAAGTGAATTGAAGGGTTCGCTATACGGAAAATATGTTGATGACGTATATGCATCGATAATCCAATAGAGTTTACCGTTATCTAAAACTATATACGGATCGTTATCAAATTTTAAAAACGGAGCAAGTAATTTTACTCGCTCTCTAATTTGACGATGAAACATTATACGGCTGCTGTCGGTAGGATAATCGGAAAATAATAATTTTGTTCCGCCAAATTTCCAGCCGAATAAAAATTTACGCCACAACCCGCTGATACGAACGCCTCCTTTACCCGAATATCTTGTATAAATATTTTCCTCACCGCTTGGATAATCGAATTCTTTTTCTTTTGAATTAACTATTACATACGTTTTGGTTAATTCTCCATAATAAATTTGCGGTTGTTTTATGTCAAGTCCCGGATATTCACTTACCGGAGGAATGTTCTTAATTAATAGATGTGGAAGCCCTTGTGGAGTAAATTGATTTACGGTTGCCATTGTAATACCGTAACCGTGAGTATATTGAAATCGTTTGTTGACAAAAGTTTGGCTCTTAATAGGCAGGTTATCTATATTTATCTCTCTTCCCGAAACCATAACCTGGCGGTATTTTCCGTTTATGTTATATCTGTCGACATTAACACTGGAAAATTCATAATAAAGCCGTATTTCCTGAAACTGCCTATAAACCGCATCCAAAGCCCGCCAATCCCATAGTCGAACGTTTTTAAAAATACTGGGGTTATTTTTTACCGTATTAATAGTAAAATTTCCCGTAACCGGAAATTCTTTTTCCTCAACTTTATCCAATCCGAATCCATATCTTGTAAACTTTATATTGTTTGAAATATATGGTCTTTCATACGTGATTTCATTGGGTTGAACCATAAGCGATTCGAATAGGCTGGGAATTGCAGAAAGTCCTAAAAACCAAAACAGAACGATAGTGGCGGCAGAAGCACCGATAATATATATTGGAGCGTTTGCGGGAGTTATCCTAAATTTTACAAGTAAATTTTTAATTTTATTTCTTATAAAGGGTATAAGTATTGCAATACTTATAATAATCATCAACACTACTATTATGTTATAAGCCGGAACAAGTACATGAACATCTGTCCAGCCCGGACCGGATACAACTCCTTTGCTCGAATACATCAGATGATATTTATCTAAAAACTTTCCGAATGCCAATACTATAATAAAAGCAGCGGAATTTATGTATAACGAATTATGCAATTTTTTAGTTGAAATATCTCCAATCGGAGGAATGTAAAAATAAATTCCTTCCGGATTGTAACGAACAAACGCCGCAATAAAAGATGCGGCAAAACCAATAAAGGTCAACATGAAGAGAAGATCATAAAGATTATCTAAAAAAGGGAGTGTAAATAGATAAAATCCGGTACTCAACCCGAAAATCGGGTCGAGTAATTTTGTGGGAATTTTCTCCCAAAATTTCAAGATTATATCCCAATTCGAATATCCCCATACTCCTCCAACAACAGCACCGATAATCCAACCTAAATACCGTAAAAATTTTACTTTTTGAGGCAGGAAGAAAGTCAAAAAATATAACAAACCAAATCCAATTAAAATACCGAGGATAGCAAAAATTGAATTTGAAATGATTTCAGTCCAAAATCTCCCTCCGTAACCTAAATTTATAAACCATAGTGCCTCTCCCAAAAATCCCATAAACCAAAACAAACCGATTGTAAGAATTCCAATTAAAAATCCGAGAATTGCTTTTAATGGTTTTCTCTTCTTTACTCCGTCCATAAAAATAAGTGCCGCCACTCCGATTAAAACAAAAAGTAATGCAGTATACATTTTATTTATCCTATTTAAAAAGTAACTTATTCCGATTCACTATTAAAAATTACATATATCAATTTAAAGTAATAAATCTTTTTTTCTTAAGCTAATTTTTAAAATTTAAAAATATTATTGCTGAAATATTTGTATTAATCTGTAATTAATTTTGATATCCAAAACATTAAACTCAATCCTAAATTAAGCGATTTACAATAAAGATTAAATGAAATACTGTCTTTGCTTTTTTATTCAATAGCGGCAGTTATTTGTTCGCGCCTCGTAATAAGAGTCGAGAATCGTTTAATTTAGTTCGATGTAAAATAAATAAACCCAGCTTCGTTAAAAAGCCGGGATTGCCGCTAGAGAAAACGAACTGCTTCGGGTAGAGTATTATCATATTGTTTTTACTATACCGGATAAATTAAATCCACTTGTATTAGTTAACAAACGGGTACTTTACGGAATACTATTCAAAGCTGCGAGCGAAACACTCCTTAGGCTCGGCAAAGACCCAAAACATCTCGGAGCAGATATTGGTATTATTGCTGTACTGCATACTTGGGGACAAACCCTAATTGAGCATCCTCACCTTCAGTATTGTTCCCGGCGGAGGACTTAAATTTATCGGGAAGGTAAAAAACATTTGTTCGGAGAAGGAGTTTTATAAACTATTAAATAATCTTTATGAAAAGAAATGGATAACATACTGCAAACGACCTTTCGGCGGGCCAAAACAAGTACTTGAATATTTGGGCAGATACACTCACAGAGTAGCAATATCGAATAACCGGATAAAAACAATTGACAACGGTAAAGTAGTTTTTGAGTACAAAGATTACCGTGATAATAAGAGCAAGGAAATGGCTTTATCTCCGGTAGAATTGATGAGAAATGTTCTATCAATAATAAAATGACACATTAGAAAAATGACAAGCCTACGTTTATTAAATAAATCGAAAAGTTATGAACAGAAATACTTTAGAGCTTGAATTAAATAATAAAAAACAAAGGCGATTACCTTACTACCGAACAGGTAGAAATCCCCATAGAAATACGTGGGGGATGGTTTCGCACAACAAAATTTTATCTGTAAATGAATTTAGCATTATAATCATTGTTGATTTTTTTTTCATTTCCAGATAAAATTCTTTAAAGATATCAATCAGTTAGATTATTAAGGACCTTCAATTATGGTTTAGTTATTTTCAAATTAAAAAATCTTTCAAAATCATATAATTACTTTACGAATTTCCGTTTTTCTATCTGTTAAGGTCACTGATTAATTGTGCGTTCTTGAGTTCCTCAATAATTATTCCTTAATGATTCTATTTTGCCTCTTAACACACCTACGGTATATTTCTGCTCCCGATTTGCAAAAAAATTTTCAATGAAAACTCGGCAATTTATGCAGACAAAAGGGATACGGAATCTATAAAAGTAAGTTCTCTTCAGCTCAAGTTACATAAAAGAATGATTTTTGTAATATTAAGCATGCCTGCATCAGGCAAACACAGCCAAATATCTCCAAATAGTGCAAATCGATAACCTTGAGATTCATCATTCCGACTTGCCTTTAACAGCTGGGGCGGAATTCGGAATGACAATTTTGAATAATGTGAGTTGTTAATCTATTCATTTCTCTAGTTCAGTTTTTTAAAACACAATTAAAAAAATTAAATAAACAATAGAAACGTTTATTAAAATATTCGAATAATGGCTGAATACAGAACATTCAGTAATGGCACGCCCTTTGGTAATAAGGTTAGACAAATATTTAAGAAAAAGCGAAAAATAATGCGGGATAAAAAAGCGAAGAATGAAAATAATTCAAATGATAAAGTTGGAAATAATTCTACTCACGAATCTCATCGGAAAAACAATAGTAACTGAGCGAATAAAAAGTAAAATTATAATTAGTTGCTTAAGAAAGGATCTATATAAAATGACACACGATCCTGTATGCAGTATGTCCTAAAGGGATGCCTATGGCAGAAATTAAAGATATCACTAAAGCTGAAACTGTTGAACATAAAGGCAAAAAATATTATTTATGTTCAACAATGTGCAAAAATAAATTTTTAGCTGATCCTGAAAAGTACATTAAAAAAGATGATGGTGAAGGTCATAATAATCACGAACATCATCATTAAAAGTGAATCTGACTTCTGGTTTCCTTTTAATTGGATATAGAAAAGAAAAATAGAGCAAATTAATTAGCCAAAATACATCAAAACTAACCGGTGCAATGCTATGAATAGATTATCAAAAATAATAATAAAATATAGGTGGGTAGTAATTGGTTTAATTACGGCAGCAACTATATTTTTTGGCTGGCATGCCTCAAAAATCGGCTTAAATGCAGATTTCTCCACATATCTTAACCAAAGCAATCCTCTTGTAGAACGATACAATCGTATAGGTGATGTTTTCGGCAGCAATTCTATAGGTATCGCTTTAATATCTTCTAAAGACATATTTTCCGAAGAAAGTCTGCAACTAATTAAAGAACTCACAAACGCTTACAGGAATGTTGATGGAATAAAATATGTAACAAGCCTTACAAATGTAGTTGATTTTAAAAAGACTGAGTGGGGTTTAGAAGT
>CAZXJG010000195.1:0-5882 GCA_964640985.1 uncultured Melioribacteraceae bacterium
TTTTTTAGGATTTTATGAACTCTCCGAAAAAATATTAGGACATATTAGGATAGCATCAAAAGGTTTATCATTATATCAATGAATTCACTTAAAAAAGGTTACGAAAATTCAGTTCAATAAAACCGGGAAAGAGATAACTTCAGAAAAGGAGATAAAAGGAACAGTAGACAAAAATAATGGACAAAAACCTGATATTGTCAAATAATTTAAATATTTTAGGGGGTGGAATAGAATAATTTGCATATAATATAAGAATAAATAACTGTTATTAAACATTTTAGGAGTTGTAATTCGATAACTTATTTTATTCCACCCCCTTAAAGGAAATTTGTCCGGCGAAAGAACAAAAACAAAAAAGTCAAAGAGTATTTTATTTTATAAAAATCACTATATTAAGTTTGTACATTTCTTTTTGATATCATAGGAGAACATTGTTACAATGAAAAATTGTTTTAAATTATTATTAACAATAGGATTTTTTGTCTTTTCTATTAACGCCAATAACTATGCCCAAAATGTAAAAGATATTATTCATCCCGTTAATTTAGTTGCCGGCAAAAAAGATTCTATATTAATAAGTGATATGTTTTATTCACCGTTTTATAACATAAATATTATTCCGAATCCTAATGTAAAAATGGGGTATAATACTAAAAATCACTATTTGTATTTTACACCCGATTCCGTTTTGAAAGGTATTGCTTTATTATCGATAAAAGTTAATGGTGATTCACTCTATTTTCCGGTAATTATTAAAAAACTCAATTACCATGTTTTTAAATTCAAACCTAAAAAAAAGTATAAAACACTTACTATTTTCGGTGAATTTAATGGATGGAACAGACAAAACAATCCTTTTACCGGTCCCGATAAAAATGGTATTTATAGTGTAAAAATTCCTCTTGATCCGGGTACATATCAATACAAATTTTTCGTTGACGGAAAAGAAATAATTGATCCTTCGAATCCCGATTCAATTTCAAACGGAATGGGTGGATTTAACTCCGTGATAAAAATTCCTGAGCCTAAAATAGAACATCCGTATTTACATATTGGAAAGGAGAACAATAATGGAAATAAGATAACATTTACATTCTATTACGAAAAGGGAAATAAGCCGTATAAATTAAAAATTAATGAAATAACAGCTTTGCTGAATAATAAAAAAATCGACAAAGCACATATTTCCGTTAAGTGGAATAAAATTATTATCTACTTTAATAAAAATGAGTTGAACAATAATAAAGTTCTCCGTTTGGCAGTTACACAAAACGGAATTCCTACAAACCTTCAAATAATTCATTTATTTAACGGTAAACCGGCAGGAAGCTTTAATCGTTTTACTTGGTATAACAGTGCTATTTATTCTTTAATGATTGATAGGTTTTACGACGGCGACACTACAATTGATAAGCCGATAGTTCACGATTCACTTTCTGTAAAGGCAAATTATATGGGCGGTGATTTTCAAGGGATTATCGATAAATTAAACAAAGGTTATTTTGATTCTCTTGGTATTAATGTAATTTGGTTAACTCCGGTTTATGAAAATCCAAATCAAGCTTATAGAGAAACGCCGCCGCCTCATCGATGGTTTACCGGTTACCACGGATATTGGCCCATCAGCCCTACAAAGGTGGAAGAAGAATTCGGCACAATGCATAAACTAAAACAGTTAATTGCTTTAGCTCATAAGCACGGTATTAAAATCCTTTTGGATATTGTTTCACATCACGTTCATATATTGCACCCTTATTTTAAAGAACATCGTAATTGGTTCGGACAATTAAGACTTCCGAATGGTAAATTAAATTTACGCTTATGGGATTCACACCGGTTAACTACTTGGTTTGATCCGTTTCTACCGACATTTGATTACCTGCATTCACAAACGGCAATAGACACGATGACTTCAAACGCTATTTGGTGGTTAACTAAAACCGGAGCCGATGGTTTTCGACATGATGCGGTTAAACATATTCCCAATAAATTTTGGCGGGAATTGACAAGAAAATTAGAAAAAGAAATTGAAATTCCACTTCACAAAAAAGTTTATCAAATCGGCGAAACTTACGGCAGTTACAAATTAGTCAGCTCCTATGTTAATAATGGTCAATTAGATGCACAGTTTAATTTTAATCTTTACAACATTGCACTTGGTGTTTTTCTTAATCCTAAAAAATCATTTTCCGAATTAAATAACGAAATGAAACGTACGTTTTCTGTTTATGGGACTTTACCTTTAATGGGCAATATTATGGATAATCAGGATAAAGTCCGCTTTATGGCTTATGCCGATGGTGATGTACCGTTGTGGCAATGGGATGCTACAAAATTAGGTTGGGAAAATCCTCCTGAAGTTAATCATCCGTCAAGTTATAAAAAAGGTGAATTGTACTTTGCCTATATGTTCACAATTCCCGGAATACCTGTCATTTATTACGGCAGTGAGTTTGGTATGACAGGTGCATCTGATCCGGATAATAGACGGATGATGCGGTTTGGTAATCAACTTAACAAATATGAAAAAAGCATGCTGCGAAAAGTGGAGAAGGTTGCACGTCTTCGTAAAAAACATTCGGCATTAAGGTATGGCGATTTTTACGTTTTAAAAGCCGATTCGAATATTTATGCGTATTGTAGATCCGATTTTAATGAAAGGATACTAATTGTATTGAATAAAGCCAATTCAACTGTGAGAGCGGATTTGTTTTTGCCTGATGTTTATAATGTAACCCAACTAAAAGATCTATTGGGAAAAGAGAAAATAACAACTGAAAGAGATGAAGTTTCTATTGTTTTGCCTCCTTATGGATACAGGATATTTAAACTTCAATGATTGAATGATTGGATGATCGGAAATGTGGTTAGTTTTAGATTGGAATTAATAAGAGTGAAGCATTTCGGCAGATTACTTCTTCGCTTACGTCCATTGATGACGGTATATTTGTAGATTGCTTCGCCCTTCGGGCTTGCAATGACGATTGTCAATGCTGTTACGGTTGCACAGAGTGACAGACTTGGAAAACATAAAGTTACAAAATCATTAATTTTTAATAGTTATATTTTTTAAATCTAATATTCTAAAATCACAACATTATTATTGTAAAAATTTACTTTTTTGGGTACTTTTAATTTTAATTAAATTGTTTCATTTACATTTGGAAAGTGTAAAACATAAAATAACGGTTAAAAAATGAGATTAGATTGGAATCAATTCATTGGACAGACATTAAATATTACAATGCACGAAAATTATGGTGTTGTATATGGTACTAAAAAGAGCGAACATCCGACATTTTATGAAATAGTTTTCAAAACAGGGAAACTATTGGCTGCTTTTGATGATGGACTTTTATTAGAAGCTGTAAGAGACGGGCAGTTAATTAAAATTTATGTGCCGTATCCCTCCATAAAATGTGTCGAGGTATTTTAACAGCTATGAGAATAACTTATTTATTTCTTATTCTTGTTTATGGTTATTTTTCTCCAATTTTTGGTGGAAACTTCGAGATTAAAAGTTTAAAAACTTATAACAGCTATAGCCAAAGTTCCTTTCCTATTATTAATTATGCAGAAAACTCTAATTTATTCATTACAATTGAATTTGATATTAAAGCGGTTCAGCAGCCGAATTTAAATATAGTTTTTCGTTTTTGTGATAAAAATTGGAAACCTTATACCTCTTTATTTTTAGCAAATCAAGGTAAAAATGTTGAATACAATTTAGCATTTTCCGTACTGCCTACACCCATTGTAGGTGCGCGCTACCATTATAAAGGAGTATTTCCAAACCGAAACATTTCCTTCCCTTTTTCAGGTAAGTGGCAATATTTTATTACATCGGCTTACGATACTGCAAAAATTTATGCTTCAGGTAAATTCATTGTAGTAAGACCAATAGTCCCTTTGCGAATTACATTACAGAATGGGAGCTTGGAAGGTGTTATTTCGGAAAACAATGCTTTTGATAGAACTTTTAAAATAGGAACAAGTTTTACTACTCCGGATTCTCTTTATTCCGGCTGGGTTGAAGATGTTGAAATAATTACAAATAAAAAAATATATTATCCGGTTATAATTCCCAAAACGTATTCAAATCCATATAGATATTTTGTGTGGAATGGGACAAATGATTTTAAATTTATAGTGAAAAACATTAAACCGGGCAATAGTTATCGACAAACAGACTTCAGAAGCATAAACTTATTTCCTCCACCTGTAATAAATGCACAATTAGACAAGTTTGATGTATCGAGATTTTATAAAGAAGGGGGAAAGGATTTATTCGGAGGGAGTATTTTAACTAATTCACAAAATCCTTATGCCGATTATATGACTGTAAACTTTACTTTGATTGCACCTGAAAAATTTAAAAACGATGTGTTTCTTGTCGGTGCATTCACAAATTGGAAAGCACTGCCAAAGTTCAAAATGAAAGATTATGACGGACTTTATAAAATTGGAATTGTACTTAAGCGCGGCGAATATGATTATCAATATGTAACCGGTGAAATCAAAAATGATAACGTTGTTAATATCAATTGGCTTGTATTGGAAGGGAATTTCTGGTCAACACGAAATGAATATCGTGTGTTTGTTTTTTACAAAGAACCGAAAAAAGGCGGTTACGATAGAATTATCGGATATGGGAAAATTATCAGCGGGGAATAATGAATAGCATCAAGGTTGGAGTTATCGGCGTTGGACATTTGGGGAAACTGCATGTTAAACTTTTTAAACAAGTAAATAATTGTAAACTTGTAGGAATATATGATAAAGATATTAAAAGCGCCAAAATCGTATCGGAAGAATTTGATATTAAAAATTATAATAATTTGGATGATCTGCTCGATAATGTTGATGCTGTTTCTATTGTTACAACCACGAGCACACATTATTCATTATCTAAAAAAGCAATAGAAAAGAATAAACATGTTTTCGTAGAAAAGCCTATTACCGCCGATATTCCCCAAGCAGAAGAATTAGTGGAAAGTGCAAAAGTAAAAAATCTTATTTTTCAAGTAGGTCATATTGAAAGATTTAATCCTGCACTGGTTTCACTTGAAAAATATAATTTAAATCCGATGTTTATACAAACAGATCGCCTTGCACAATTCAATCCGCGAGGAACCGACGTTGCCGTGGTGCTCGATTTAATGATTCACGACATTGATATAATTTTAAGTTTAATTAAAAGTGATGTTACTAATATCAATGCCAGCGGGGTTGCCGTTGTGTCCGATAATATTGATATTGCAAATGCGAGAATTGAATTTGAAAATGGAGCAGTGGCAAATGTTACGGCAAGCAGAATTTCTCAAAAGAAAATGAGAAAAATGCGCATGTTTCAAAAAGATGCTTATTTATCGCTCGATTTTATAACAGGTGTCTCTGAAGTTTACCGTCTCGTTTCACCGGAGGAAAATATTCCTTCTAATTTTATTTCATTTGGAGTAATGGGAGTTGGTGATCATAAAAAAATGGTGGTTTATGAACAGCCTGAAATGGTTGAAATAAATGCTTTACAACACGAACTTCAATTATTTGTCAATTCAGTTGTTAAAAATGAAAAACCGATTGTTTCCGGTGAAGATGGATTGAAAGCATTACGGGTAGCGGAAAAAATTATTCAAATAATAAGTGAATCGAAAGTTGCATAAAACACGGAAATATTTTTGTGCATCGAGAAAGCATTTAGTTAATAACTCACGTTATGCAGAACATTACATTAAATTGCCACGACCTTCAGGTCGTGGAATAAATAAGAAAAAATCTATTGGCTTTAGCCACATTATTATATAGAATGGGGCTAAAGCCCATACATTTAAGGTTAATATGGTCCCCGACATAAATGTCGGGGCAATTTAGTAACATACTTG
>CAZXJG010000196.1:0-4715 GCA_964640985.1 uncultured Melioribacteraceae bacterium
GTTTGCAGAGAATAATTAAGAAAGTAAGAGAAGAATTTATTGAAAAAGTTGTCGCCGATATTAATAAAAATAAAAATGATGTAAATAATTTTCTAACAAATTATCTTAATTTTTATCATTTGAAAGCCATATTTACAGATAAAGAATTAGTTGAGAAAAACGCTATTTTCAGAATAAACGAATTGTTAGATAGCTTGGAACTGCAGCAGAGGGTAATCGAAAAACCCGAACCGGATTATTTAAATATTTTTCTTGAAGACATTTATTACAATTTTCTAATTAAAAACGAATTTTCCGGTGATGGGAAAAGATTCCCTTCCACTATAGAAATAGCAAAAGCGGAATACAAAAATGTTGATGAAAATAAATTCAGACACTTGGTAAACATTCTATTTGATAAAAGACAAGGTAAAAAGAAAGACAGTATAGACACCCAGCAAGAATTTATTGAAGCAATTAAAAATGATAATGTATTTGGCGCCTCCGTTCGTAATTACCAAAAATACATAACTGTAGTTCAAGCCGATGGCGATAATATGGGGGAATTTATAAAAGTCCTTTATAACGAGCCGAATAAAGAAAAACTAATTGAACGATTTTCTAAAAATCTACTCTCATTTACCATAGAAGCGGTTGAATTAATTAAAAATTACAAAGGAACGCCTATTTACGCCGGTGGCGATGACCTTTTATTCTTTGCTCCGGTTGCGCATACTACCGTAACTAAAGAAAATGATAAAGAAAAAGTAAAAATTGATAAAACGATTTTAACTTTAATTGACGAAATAGATGATGTCTTTAAAAAATACTTTCAAGAGGACGATGAATTTAAATCGATTATTGCAGATGATAAATTAGAGAAAAAACCGTCAATGTCCTTTGGCGCTTCAATAAGTTACTATAAATTCCCGTTAAATGAAGCGCTTGAAAAAGGCGTAAATCAGCTTTTTAGCGTAGCAAAGCAAACGTATAATAAAAATGCGGTTTCGTATGCAGTATTAAAACATAGCGGACAAACTTATGGAACAACATTTAATAAAAATGAAGAATCAAAATCATTCAAAACATTCAAAAAACTTATTTCGGAAAATGTTACCGGTGAAAATTTTATCCATTCGGTAGTTTACAAATTGGAACCGCAAAAAGCGGTTTTGTATTCAATCGGTACCGTGAGTGATGAGGTTGAAAGAAATAAAATATTTGACAACTTCTTTAAAAATAATTTTAACGAGAGCATTCATACAACAAAAGATTCAGCAGGCAATAAAGATTTAATTCCTTTCTTAGAACAAACAAAACAGCTTTTCAAAGATGTTTATTCTGAGAACTCATTAACGGGTCCAAAAAACGAAATGGAAAAACAAAACAAAAAAAATCTTCAAAAAATATATGCTGCATTGCGGTTTATCGGTTTCATAATAAACGAAGAAGAAAGAGATGAGTAAATATCTAATAAAACTTACACCCCATAGTACATTTTTCTTCGGCGGCGAGAATACTTTTGGCGAAGAAAACGCTAATTACTTTGTTAAATCAAATTACTTCCCGCAGCAGACAAGTCTGCTTGGTTTGATAAGGTATCAACTTCTATTGCAAAGCGGCAGCAAAACATTTGTAAATAATAAAATTCAAAATGAAGAGAATGCTAAAATACTTATAGGTAAAAAAAGTCTTGATATAGAAGACAAAAAATTTGCGTTTGGAATTATAGAAAGAATTTCACCGGTTTTTATTTCCTATAAGGATAATAATTTTCTTTTTCATGCTAACAAAGAATATCAATGGGTAGATAAAGAAAACAAGAAAGAGATAAACGATTTTGTTTTTAGAGAATTTAAGAAAATTAACAAGAGCCAAAGCGTTATTTATTCAGAAAAGGAGTTTATACCTTATTTAGAAGAATATAATCCCAAAAGTGAATTACCAGATCTGCTCGTAAATAAAGATTTATCAATAAAAAAATATTACAAGTTTGATTCGGATAAAAAGGATAAACCGGAAAACGGGATTTTTATTGGGGATAAACAAGTTGGCATAAGAAAAAACTACGATGGTAAATCAGATGAAAAAGCGTTTTATGTTCAAACGTTTTATAGATTAGATAATGGTTATTCATTTTGTTTTCTTTTAGAACTTAAGGATGGGACAGATTTTAATTCTAATGATGTAGTAATTCTCGGCGGCGAACAGTCCAAATTCAAAATGGAAGTTATTCCGGAAAGTGATGATATTTTCAAAACAAAAATTCCAACCGGTAATTTTGTTAATTTGATCCCGAACTATAAACCTTCTGAAAGCACCGATAAAATTATTTTGGTTAGCGACGCCTATGCCAACAACGGCATTTTAGTTATTTCAGATTTTGCAGTTACCGAAATAATTGACTTTAGAGGCATTAAATCATCCATTGAAAAAACAAAAAGCTACTCGGCTTTAAGCGATAAAGATAGTTCTGCATTAGGTAAAACCGGAAAGTATAATTTCTTCAAGAAAGGTTCAGTTTTGTACGGAAATACTAACGATATTAAAAACAAATTGGAAAATACTACATTGCAAAAAATCGGTTACAATATTTTTAAACCAATAAAAAAGAAAAAACCATGAATTACAAAACAGATGCATATTTAATTACCTGCCTGACAAACATGCATGTTGGCAGCGGAGATGCCAATTACGGCGTTGTGGATAATTTGGTTCAACGCGATCCGGTTACCGATATTCCGATTATTCATTCATCATCACTAAAAGGCGCTTTACGTGAACATTTTAAGAATATTTGGGGCGAATGTGACGACAGATTAAATTTCATTTTTGGTAGAGATGAAATAAGATGTAAAGGTAATGGCCCTAGTATCGGGCATTATAAATTTTTTGATGCAAATTTAATCGTTCTTCCCGTCCGCAGTAATATGAAGCCTTTTTTTAGAGCAACTTCTAAATTCTTATTGGAAGATATTGAAGAAAAGTCAAAAGCTTTAAGTATTACCCTTAGTCTTAATCCTTTCAAGGAAGATAATGCTACTAAAAGTGCTCCAAGTGTTAATGAAGAAAACAACAACTGTATATTAGAAGATTGGACGGCTGCTGGAAATTTAGCATTGTCAGATGGAAAAAATCATATTGGGAAAAACCCTGCACTTTTTCATCCGGATAGTTTTAAAGAACTTGCCAAACGTTTGCCGGTAATTGCACGAAATCAATTGGAAAATGGAAAGAGTAATAACCTTTGGTACGAAGAGGTTGTACCGAGAGAATCGAGATTTATTTTCTTTGTTTCAAAACCGGAGGAAAATAATGATATTAAATATGGAAATGATTTTGAAACCGAATTAAATAAAATAGTGCAAATCGGCGGCAATGCATCAATCGGTTATGGATTTTGTAAAATAAAAAAATTAGCGAGTAAGTTATGAACAGAAAAGTAAATGAACTTATTCCTAAAGCTATTGAAGCTATTTCAAAAACCGGAATAGCGAATGGCTCCGGTGTTGTTGAAAAAGAATACAAAGGTTATATTTCATCAATGGGTGCAAGTATTCTGCAATCCGGTTTAATTGCCACGCTTGCTTTCTATTCAAAAAATACCGAGGGTTCCGGCGCGAAAAGGACAAAACTGCTTGACGCAATTTTTATATTAATTGAAAACAACGAAAACAATCGCAAAAATGAAACTTTATTGAAATATATATTAAAAAAAACAAAAGCGGCTAATAGCGGAGATACCGTAAAAGTATCCGAATTAAACCACACTAAATTAAAAAATTTTGAACAAAAAATATCAACTTCGCTTGTTGCTCTTAAATTGGCTTTACGTACTTACAAAATAATAAAATAAAATACTATGCAAAACATCGGTCATTTATATTATAAAGAATATTTTAAAAATATTGAATTTCAGTTGAGCAATGATAACCTGAAAATTGAAAATCTTGGATTTGAGGTTAATAATTTGTTCGACTTAGAATTTTCGACTTCCGTGCAATATCCGGAAGTATTTGAAAACAGCAAAGACAAATTTGAACTTACCACAATTTATCCGGGTTTGCTTATAGGCTCCGGTTATAACCACGAAATTGGAGGAAAAGAACTTGAAGGAGAGCTAAAACTCGGTTTCTTCTTCGACCACACAACCGGTTTGCCCTGCATCCCCGGTTCTTCCGTAAAAGGCGTTCTGCGAGATGCCTGCGAAAAAGTCGGTGGAGAATATATACTTAGTATTCTTAAGGAATTAGCAAAAGGCACTATAAAATCAGAAGTAAAAAATGAGGCAAAAGAGTTTTATTGTAAAAGAGGGAATAGATATTCTTTATTAAAAAAAGAGAAACAAAAATATTCAGATTTTATAAAATTAGTTTTTGAAGGGAAAAAAGATAAAGAAAATTACCTGCCGTTAAGTAAACGCGACATTTTCTTCGATGCTTTCCCAATTGGATCTAAAAATGTGAACGGTAAATTTCTTGCCAACGATTATATAACACATCACAAAGACCCGTTGAAGGACCCCAATCCCATTCAATTCTTAAAAGTTCTCCCGCAAGTTACATTCCGGTTCGAATTTAAGTTGACCGATGAAGGGATGAAAGCCAACTTAAAGAGAGAATTATTTAGGCAAATACTTTTGGATTTGGGAATAGGAGCAAAAACAAACGTGGGTTACGGGCAGTTTAATTTTACAAAGGAAAATAATAAGAAAGAAAAAAATGAAGATGTGAAAA
>CAZXJG010000196.1:4725-5869 GCA_964640985.1 uncultured Melioribacteraceae bacterium
TACCTTTAGGTACCATATTAAATAAGAACGAAGAATATGAAGCGATTATATACGAAAAATCGGAGGATTATTTTTTCTTTAAATTTTCAAAGGGAAAAAGTGAAATAAAACTTTGCAAAAAAATTATCAATGTTTATAAAAAGTTTGCAAAAAATGATATTAAATTGGAATTGAATAAAAACGACAAAGTAATTCTAAAAATCCAAGCGGAATTCTTTAACTCGGAGGGAATGCTGAACTTTCAAGTTTTATCTGCTAAAAAACATTGATCTGATTGAAAAATTCTTTATTTAGTCGATATTTAATGAGATATTTAGTCTTAAAATACAAGGCGTTTTTGAAAAATCTACCGGTTTGTGCTAACTTATTGTTTTATAATAATTTAACTTAATTCAGCATAAAAAACGCTTAGGGGTAGCCTAAGATATTGTTTTTTAATAACTTACTTGTAAAATTTAAAAGCAATTTATTAAAATGTTCTTTGAAAATCGAATAAATTCGACACGCTTAGGGATCGGGGTTATAACCCTATATATTACAATAACTTACAGGCGGGCAGTTAAAAAACGAATGAGACGAAAGTCGATTGTGACTTTAACACCTCGTTTATGTAATAATCTGGTTTTGTTAAAACACGAATGAGACGAGAGTCGATTGAAAAGTGCAAAATCTCGAAGGTTTATAGGAATAAAATATATTAGAACTATAATGTAAAAAGTATGATAATGGCAAAATTAAACGATATTAAATTAAGCAGGTATTCGGTACGCTTAAGATTTTCCAAAGAGGTAAATTTCAATTTTTTTCACGGCACAAAAATCTATAGGTTAATTGCTGAAATTATCAATAAACATCCCTTGGGTAAAAACATAATTTTGGATTTACCTGAGATTGGCAGGCTGAAATATCCGGAAGGTTCATATTATAACTTCGGTATAAATTTAGTTAATGCCGGCAAAGATTTTGAGGAGCATTTTTTAGACTCTTTTGAAAAAGCAAAATCTTCCGAAGACCAAAATGATAATTCTCCTTTTGAATATGATTCATTAATAATCAAAAAACTATTGATACCGGAATTCGTGCCTTCGCCGGGCGGCAGCGCAAAAGACATTAATTTATCCTTCGTATCGCCTCTTCGCATGTT
>CAZXJG010000197.1:0-5830 GCA_964640985.1 uncultured Melioribacteraceae bacterium
GGCTTAGTTCAACCAGCTTTTCCACCCGACCCCCGATAAAAAACATCGGGACAAGCTGCGAAAACGGTGCGGGTTTTTGTGGTATTTTTAAGTTTAGTTGGCAAAGATAAATTGTAGTTTAATATAGTTCTGTTAAATAAAGTTTTAATAATTTTTGGCAGTAGCTTTTCAATCCAACATTGTAGTTAAGGGCGGACCCCGACAAAAAGCACCCCGACAAAAAGCGTCGGGATAAATCGGGGCAAGCTGGGTGAAAAGCCACGCCGTTAGCTTTCTTTGCAAAATTTGAAATATTGAAGAATTATATTAATGACCGAAGATCAAAGATTTTCACATTTGGATATGAATTGCAAATCTTTGGAGAAATGTAAATTATCAATCAAAACGATAGTTTTTAATAATAGAACCAATTACTTTTTTAGTATTAAAATCTGTTCAAACATTTTAAGATATTATTGTACATTTGATATAGTGTTTCGTCAAAATAAAATTTAATTTGCGTTATATTTATTGCTTTTTTATTTTGATTTAATAATCAACATTTATTTTTTATATGAGGCCTCAATTATGTTAAATAGTGAAAAGTTAAAATCAGAAATAGATAAAATTCCAAAAGAATACTATGGTATTGTGTTTGATATATTAAAATCTTTTAAAATTAAAAAAAGAAATGATTCCCTACCTTTCAACAAACGAATTGAAAATAAAGATAATTGGATGGAATTTGTCTCGCAGACATATGGTTCTCTTTCAGCATTTCCAATTAAAAGAGAAGAACAAGGGAATTATGAAACCCGTGAAAAAATACTATGAAATACTTACTTGACACAAATACATACATAAAATATCTGAACGGGACATCAGACAAAATAAAATCGAAATTCGAAGAATATTCTTCCGCTGAAATGTATCTTTGTTCAGTAGTAAAGGCTGAACTGATATATGGGGCAAACAAAAGTAGAAGTCAGTCAAAAAACCTCACCAAGATTAGATTGTTTTTTGAACCCTTTGAGTCATTCTCATTTGATGATAATTCCGCAGAAATTTATGGTCAAATAAAGTCAGATTTATCTGCAAAAGGAACGCTAATTGGTCCAAATGATTTATTGATTGCATCAATAGCATTATCAAATAATTTAACTTTAGTCACTCACAATATACGTGAATTTAAGAGAGTCACCAGTTTAGACACTGAGGATTGGGAATAAGAAAAATACATTATTTTATAAATTTTAAAATCGTGGTATAACCAGCGGTAAAGTCATAGAGGGATTTACCTGGTTAACGATATTCTTGAGTAAGATACCTAGCCGATCAACTCCCTCCTATGACTTTGCCTTTAGTTATTACAAAGTTAATTATTTTACTTAATTTAAACATACGAGCCCATCAAGCAGACCCCCGATAAAAAACATCGGGACAAGCTGCGAAAAGCGATGCGGCTTTTTCGGTATTTTCTAGTTTACGTTTTTCGTTTAACATTGTAGCTTATCAGTAGTGCGGTTATAAAAAAAATATTTTAATAATTTAGGTTTTGTCGGGTAAAGTTAGTTCGCTGTTTTCGGCGGCGGCTTATCGGCAACGCCGTTATACTTATGTTTAATTATGCTATCATTCTGCTAATTACCTTCATCTTGAAGATAAAAACATAACATTAATTAAAACTAACTCTATAGTATACAATATTTTATATGAATGGATAATTAAAAGAAGGATGAGAAATATATTCCAATTGAATATTTGTTCTCATAATGAAAATCAGTGTTAAATAAAAAGTTGTTGCAACTATTTGGCATTCTTGTTCGGAGCTGCTGGTTAGCGGCAACGCCGTTATACCGGAAGCGAAAAATATTACAGATGTATTTTTGTTCTTTGAATTATTGAAGAGAAAGAGAAATTTTCAATGCTTTATCGATTTCATACATTCTGCTTTTGTCAAGTACTCCAAATTTTGTAATTAATCTTTGGTCTCTGTCAACTGTTCTTATTTGCCCGCAGTCAACGTAACTGTCTTCTGTTAATCCACCTTCGTCTCTTTTTAGAAATATCATTATCGGCAGAGGTTTTGTTATTTCTTTCACACTAGAGATTGGAGCAATAATTGTTACGGGGCTGAATTTATTCCCAATATTATTTTGAATTATAACAGCCGGTCTGGCTTTCCCAATTTCTTTTCCAATAATGGGATCAAGGTTTACGAGATAAACATCTCCGCGGAGGAGAGGATATATGATCCCGGTTTTACTCTTTATCTGCATATTCCCAGTCCTTTTGAGATTTCATGTAATAATCATAATTAGCTTTATAACCATCTGTAAGTTCTTTTTCAATTTTCTCTTTCTCAATTTGGTCAATATAATTTTGCAACGCTTTTCGTGCAATTTCACTGACTGTTAATTTAGTCTGTTTTGAAATATGATTGACTTTATCAGATAATTCTGAGCTTACAAAAAAACTTAATCGTTCTTTTTTATTGTTTATTTGTACTGAAGGCATATTTACTCCTATTTGTAAAAATATTAACATAAAAATGTGTAAAAATACACACACAAACAAGTGTAAAATAATTGTAAAATATTAACTCCGGTACAACAAGCTGTTCAAAACCGACCGTCACGATAAAAGCCATCGGGACAAACCGTTAACGGTGCGACTTTTTTTCGTCTTCGTCCAAAAAGAGTGGGCTGCACCGGACAGGTTGGTATTTTTAAGTTTTCGTTGTTTGTTATAAATTGTAGTTTGACAGTAGTTCAGTTATAAAACAATATTTTAGTAAATTATTCGTAGAATCTCTATAGAAATGTTGTCGGGCAAAGCTGCATTGCCGTTTCCCCGCGAAAGAAAAACAGGACAAGCAGGACAGACGGCTTATCGGCGACGCTATTATATTTTACCATTTTATAAGGAACCCCAAGTTTTAATAATGTACTTTATATAAAAACAATCCTTTTGCGGAAACGGCTTTTGCAGCGGATGCACGATTTTTTGCTTCGAACACATTATCGATATAATTTTTAGGATTTTCTTGTTTATATGCAAAAAGCAAAGTCCCGATAATTGTCCTAACCATTCCGTGCAAAAATCGGTCCGCATCTACAAAAAAATATAAAAAGGCACCGCTGCGTTTCCATCGTATAGAATAAATTGTACAAATTTTGTTTTTTATCCCGGAGTCGGTTTTTGAAAAGGAAGTAAAATCGTGAATTCCCAACAAATATTTACTAATTGAATTCAATTTTTCCATGTTAAGTTGAGTTATGCCGAAATTTAAATTAGCAAAACGAAAAAGAAACGGGGATTTTATATTGGAAAACAGATAAAAATAAGTCCTTTTTTTAGCATCAAACCTTGCATGAAAATTAAGATTAACTTCAGTCATTTTAACAATTGAAATTGAGGATGGTAATAATGCATTAAGAGAGTGTTGAAATTTACGGATGTCGATTTTATGTTCATAACGAAAATTTGCAACTTGCCCTAACGCATGAACTCCTGAATCTGTTCTGCCCGAACCGATAATATTAATATTTTCTTTCAATAAAATTTTTGCCGCATTAACAATTGTACTTTGGATTGTAATCGAATTTTTTTGAATTTGCCATCCCGAAAAATCAGTTCCATCGTATTGTATTAACAATTTGTAATTTTTCACAGTTACTTTTTTTTAATTAAACCATCAAATTTAAAAAGAAAATATCAATTCTCGAATAAGCTAATAATTGTTATATTCAAATTAATATTTCATTTACTCCATAACATATATATAGAGGAAACATTTTACCAATTCAAATTTACAATGATTATTTGTAGTTATTCACAAGATTTTTATTTTTTCCTAAATTAAATAATTGTAAATTTAATGAAATCATGTTATTGCCACATGTTGCCCGTTGTTTTTTTGGCGAGGTAGGTGATAACAAAGAAAGCTCCATCTCTTTGTCCTATATATACAAAAAAAAGGGAAACTAATATTTTAATTTACCTTTGCCCTGATTCTTACTTCATCAAAATCAGTTTCTTTGCTGCGCTGAAATCACCGGCTCTAAGTTTGTTCCGCTTGCCAAATTACTCCCGTTAAATTCAACTGTGTATCTGCCTTTGGCCATAAAACCGTTTACCAATGTGGCTACTTCTTTTCCGAGTATATCGTATACTTTTAATTGTACAGACAAGGCATGCCTTGTCTCAACAGTAGGTATTGAATATTCAATTGTAGTTGTAGGATTAAACGGGTTCGGGTAGTTTTGTGAAAGTATAAGTTTAGTTTCCAATTCTTTTCTACCGATTACAATCTGATTTTCTTCATTAATACTTTGCTTTGGAAGTATATTTTCATCCGCTTCTGTGAATGCGGTAATATCTTACCTCAGTATTATAATTATCAATGTATTGCTGCCAGGCAAAATGAAACTCGATATTTGACCCGGCCCAACTTGAGCAAAAAGCAGAATAGGACCAAGTATCTCATATAATTTTTTAATTATTTTCTGTAAAAACAGCGTGTATTCGTAATTTACTGTGATTTTGAACGAATGTTGTCCCCGAAAGTATTTGCATATGTAATATATATTTCATATATTTGAATTATGTTTATTAAGACTATAGTTAAAACCGATAAGCTGACCGGGAAAAGATATGAATACTTTCGTTTATGCGAAGGTTACAGAATTGGTGATAAAGTAAGACATCGTTCTATTTTAAGCCTTGGCAAGTTGGAAGGACTAAACTCTAAAGAAGAACGTAAAATTCTTGCCGACAGAATCGAAAAACTTCTTCTTGGTGATAAAGAATTATTTGAGTCCAACCTTGACCCGGTAGTTGAAAAATATGCTCGGCAGTTCTACAGAAAAATAATTAACAATAATTTGCTTGAACTAAGTTCAAGGACTCCTTCTAAGAACAAGGTTAGCGATTATGAAGTAATTGATCTTAACAGTATTAACAATCAAGATGTTAGAGAAGTCGGTGCTGAGTGGTTATGTAAACAAACTCTTGAGAAATTGGAAATACCGGAAACACTCAAGAAGTTGGGGTGGGACTCCGGTGAAATAGATTTGGCAATGATACAAATAATCAGTCGTGCAGTCTACCCCGCATCTGAGCACAAAACAGCACAATGGATACAGCAGAACTCTGCGGTAAGCGAGTTATTTGAAATAATGCCGGAAAAGATAAATAGGTTTCAATTATACAGAATCAGCAATAAATTATACAGATATAACAAAGTTATTGAAAAATATTTATCATCAAAAACAAACGATTTATTTGACTTAGAAGATAAGATAATATTTTACGACCTTACAAACACATATTTTGAGGGAAGAAAATTATCATCTGAGAAAGCCGCATTTGGGAAGAGTAAAGAAAAAAGAAGTAACGCAAAACTAATATCTTTAGCTCTTGTGGTTAATGCAAAAGGATTTGTAAAACAGAGTAAAATATACCAAGGCAATATTGGAGAAAGTACAACACTCGAGGAGATAATCAAGGAACTTTCAAAAAGAGCATCCAATCAAACAACAAAAAAACCAATAGTTGTAATGGATGCCGGCATATCGACAGAAGATAATCTTAAAATGTTGAAAGCAAAAGGATACAATTATATTTGTGTAACTCGCCGGAAGTTACAAAACTACGAAGTCATTAATAAAGACAAAAAAGGGATTACTTTATATGACCGGAAGAGAAACCCGATAGAGATACGATTTGTAAATAACCTTACCGAAGACAAAGACAAACAGGATAGATATTTATATGTTCATAGCGAGCAAAAAGCGAAAAAGGAATCATCGATGGACAAGCATTTTTCACAACATTATCAAGCAGAATT
>CAZXJG010000198.1:0-5749 GCA_964640985.1 uncultured Melioribacteraceae bacterium
TGCTTCATATAGCTGATTATACGTGTAGTAATTTTCCGTGAAAATCGGTGATTAAACTTCAATATCGGAAATGAATCAATATTTGCAAGGAACTTGCAAATGGAGATAGATTTGACAACCGAGTATAATGGAACTGTAACTATATTTGAAGGTAAAAATGATTTCTCAAAAAATTTTGCAGTTACTCATAACTTTAATCCATTTTTTTATTGTTATGATACAAAAGATGTTTTCAAATAAAAATAAAATAATATGGCCAATGTTTTCATAAAAAATATTATTAATAAAATCCAAGATAATTTAGGACAATTAAAAAAAAAGGAAATGGTTATTCCCTTTATCATATTACTTCAATTGATACTTATATTTATTTTAGATATTCGAAAGTTTCAATTGCTAGCAAATATGTTAAAAAATGCTTTTTCGGGTTAAGAAATGAAGACATTTAATTAGAGAAATTGATGTTATTTGGTTTCAAAACAATAAACCAATTTCTTTTTGGGAAGTTGAGCACACAACACCAATTTATTCAGGATTATTAAGATTTAATGACATCTATTTGTCTGTATCCGAGGTTAAGATTTAATGATGTTTTTTTATCCGTTGCTAAAACAGAAAACTTTAATATCGTTGCACCGATAGATAGGGAGAATAAATTTAGTTTTCAAATCAACAGACCTACTTTTAAGCAAAATAAACTAATTGATAAAGTTTCATTTATTAATTATGAAAATATTTATAGTTGGTATTATAATTTAACAGGATATAAGTATGGAATATAAATGCAAAAAATGTGGGGGCAAAGAATTTATAAGTAAACCAAATAGATATGATGTTTTCAAAGTTCAAGGGAATAAAATTTTTTATAGAAAAACGGAAATCATTGATGAAAAATCAATACTTTTTTGTAGAGAATGTTCTGAGAAAATTAAATTTTGTGAAGAAGATATTATTATCTAACAGAAGAATATATTGATTGGTATATTGAACTAATCAGTAAAAGCAAGCACTAAAGAAAATGATACTGTTTTTGTCCATTTTGGTGGTAGTGGTTCGGAAATAGTTCATCTGAAAAAATTGAAAAGAAATTTTATCAGTTGCGAGATTCATCCTGATTATCACAAAATGATACTTAAACGACTGAACAATAATGGAAACATACCATTAGAATTCAGACTAGATTTTGTTAAAGAGAAAATATCTAATAGAAATAGAAAAATTAGCATAGAACCTGCTTTGTTCGATAATATTGCCAGCAATTCTATATAAACGCGTATAACGTTATAAAAGATTCATCTCGAAGCCCCGATAAATAGTATCTGGGCAAGCTGCCGAATAATCGATTTCAAATATTTTTAAATTAACCGTTTTAACTCTTCAACAACAAAATCAATTTCATCCTTTGTATTATAAAAATGCGGTGATAACCTTATCATCTCAACTCTCATTTCTCCGGTGATGTTTTCGGATTTTAATCCGTTCAAAATTTCTTTCGGATTTTTAATGGGAAATGTTACAATACCTGCAATGTTTTTCTCGGGTTGATTTAATAAGAGCGGTTTAATTCCGATACTTGATAGCTGTTCTATTAAATATTTAGAATTGGATATTATTCTCTTTTCTATTATTTCTTTTCCAAAAGATAAAAAAATGTCCAGCGAAGCATCAATAGCGGCAATTCCAATTGAGCTTAATGTGCCTGTTTGATACCTAGCGGCTGTAAGGTTTAAGGTCAAATCATATTTAATTAATTTCCAAGGATTATTTACCGATGCCCAACCAACATTTCGTTGAGTAATTTTATTTTGAAGTTTTTCACTTACAAACAGATAGCTTAAACCGGTTAAACCCAAAAGCCATTTTTGAGTTCCTCCAACCATAAAATCTATATTACATTGTTTTACATCAATGTTAATAACGCCGGCAGCTTGTATTGAATCTACGGCAAAAATAATATCATGTTTTCTGCATAAATTTCCCAAAGCATTTAAATTAACCCTGAAACCTGAAAGGAATTGAACTGCACTTACAGAAATTAATTTTGTTTTCGGAGTAATTAATTTTTCATAATCGGAAACGGAAAAAATACCTTTTTTTGTATGAACAAAATCAACTTCAACACCTTGTTTTTGTAAATTAAGAAACGGATAAACATTTGATGGAAATTCTATATCATTTAAAATTATTCTATCGCCTTGTTGCCAATCTAATCCTTGTGCCAGTAAATTCATTCCGTTTGCCACATTATCACCCCATGCTAACCGTTTATGATCACAATTAAACATTTGTGCAAGTTTTTTCTTGGCGTTTTTACTGTTTTCAAAAAGGGAATCGAAATTATTCAATTTAGTATAACTTCTTTCTTCAAGGTGTTTTTTTATTTTTTCAACAACAGGTGTAGATAAAGGACCGATGGCTGCATGATTAAAATATATTTTATTGGTCTTTAAATAAGGGAATAAATCCCTTGTCTCTTCAATATTCATTTTAAGCCTCATATAAAATAGATTATAGTAACATTGAAAATAACAAACTATTTGTATTCTCTCAAATATATACCTGGAGTAATAACGTATTATATAATTCCATATTTTTAGATATAATTAAAATGTTGTTTAAAAAAATTCTATTAAAATAATACTTCACTGCTTTTATGAACAATCGGTAAAAAGTTGAATGGCTTGCAGATAATTGTTTGTTGTTATTAAATATATTAAATTATTTATATATAATTATTATAGAGGAAAAATGAACATTCAAATATTCGGGACAAAAAAATGTCAAGATACACGAAAAGCAGAACGTTTTTTTAAAGAAAGAAAGATAAATTATCATTTTAGAGATTTGACTCAAAAAGGTATTAGTAAAGGTGAACTTGAAAATATTAAACGGGTTTTTGATGTTGAAGAATTAATTGATACGGAAGGAAAGCAGTTTAAAAAGAGAAAATTAAAATATATGGTTTTTAATATTGAAGATGAATTATTAAATGATCCGTTATTGTTCAAAACCCCGGTAGTACGTAATAAAAAAGAAGTAACCGTCGGATACAAGCCCGATGTATGGGAAAAATGGATTGATGATGAAAAAGAAAATTAATTCATAGGCCAGCTTTAAAAAGTCATTCCCAAGTTTTTGAATTGTAAATATTAACTGCGGAGATTTCAGGAATCTCTATTTTAGTTTTTACTCTTGTAAGCTGTTACGGCGCAACCATAGCAGACTTAAAAAATATTGGAAAATTATTTTTCCCCCCATTTTAAAATATCAAGTTTAACTTTTACGATGCCGTCTCGCAGCATATCTAATTTTATTGCAGTACCAAATGATAGATCTATTATTCTTGTAGGATTATACGGCATTCTATCATTAATTCTGATAATAGTTTTTTTACCGTTAGTTAAATTTGTAACTCGAATTATGGTACCAAACGGATATGTCGGGTGGGCAGCCGTCAAACCATACATATCGTAAATTTTCCCGTTTGCCGTAAGTCTGCCGTTGAAAGGCTGAGCATAATAAGACGCTATACCGGTTACAGTATCAAGCACGGAAAAATTTTTATAAACAGAAGACGTGTCGGTTTGCTGAACTTGCTTTACTGATAATTTGTTGTTTTTTATTGTAAATATTGGAGCAGAACTGCAAGAATATAATAATACCCCGATTAGTAAAAAATATATTTTATTTAATTTTATCAATTTTAAGCTAATATAAAAATATTTTTTGGATTATTTAAAATAAGGAAAGTCCGTATAAATTACGTTTAATAATGTCCCGTTACGAAAAGGATTCTATTATTAAAATTCAAATTTTCAACAAAAAATCGGGTAAAAACTTGTATCCGGTGCCATTATAATTTGCCGGAAAATATTTATCCCTTTGTGTGCTTTGTGAAATTCTTTGCGAACTTTGTGGTTGAATTTTTACCACAAAGAACACTAAGCAGGCACAAAGCACACTAAGAATATTGAATGATTCCACCACCTATTCTTAATCCCTAATTCCGGGAATCTTAATCCAAAACGTCTTTACCTTTGTTCCTTTGAAATTCGGCGGTAATTTTACGAAGTCAGTACCCCCGACAGGAATCGAACCTGTGCACATGGCTCCGGAGGCCACTGCTCTATCCACTGAGCTACGGGGGCAGGAAGTAATATTCACTATGTAAATATAATTTAAAAAGTTCAAACACTCATTTCAAACACAGCGTGTTTTAATTGACGTATAAACAAGGTTTAAAATTCTATTATGTTTACCTGTTAAAGATTATTTCTTTTTTATCAAAATTTTAAACTTTATTTCCCTTTTTTTGATCTCGATTTTTCTTTTAATTTTTTTATTACAATCGGGGGCACAAATTCACTTACATCGGCATCGAAGGCGGATAAATTACGTATTATAGTAGAGTTCAAATAAGTATATTTTTCATGAGGCATAAGAAAAATAGTTATTAAATCATCATCTAATTTTCTATTCATTAAAGCCATTTGAAATTCAAACTCAAAATCGCTTATTGCACGCAAGCCTCTAATAATACCCATAGCGCCTATCTGCTTTGCGTGCTCAACTACCAAACCGTTAAAAGAATCAACAATTACATTATCCAAATCTCTCAAACTTTCTTTCAGCATCTCAATTCGTTCGGCAACGGTAAACATAGCGGTTTTGCCCGGATTTATTGCTATTGTAACTACAACTTCATCAAATAAATCCCGTGCTCTTTTAACTACATCAATATGACCGAAAGTAACCGGGTCAAATGTTCCCGGATAAATAACTCTTTTCATTTTAACCTTAATTTTTATTTAAAAGGAGATTAATATAACAATTAAAAGTAGCAAATAATCTGTGGAATTTCATTAATGGTAAAATATTATTTTTAAACTGAAACTCAATAATTTATTTTTCTCTTATTTTCCATTAATAATTTTCTTAAATTATTAAATCTATTTCAGATGGAAAAAATTAAACGATTATTAAATTATATATTTTGGAGGCGTGAAAAATGAAAATAGGTTTTTACGGTACAGGACTTATGGGTGCTCCAATGGTTGTAAGATTATTAAAAGCCGGGCACGATACCGGCGTTTATAATAGAACTATCGAAAAAGCAAAAGCCTTGTCAAAATTCGGGGCAGTAGTATTCGATTCACCCGTTAAATTAGCTCAACAGTCCGATACAATAATCGTAATGCTATCCGACTGTTCGGCAATAAAACAAGTTCTTTTTTCAAATGATAAAATAAATTTTAAAAACAAAACGTTTATCCAAATGAGCACAATTTCACCAAACGAAAATATCGATATAAAAACTTTAGTGGAAAAAGACGGAGGTGAATTTGTTGAAGCCCCTGTACTCGGCAGTATCCCTCAAGTAAAAAACGGTGAATTATTTGTGCTGGTTAGCGGGACGGTTGAATTATTTTCAAAATGGAAACCGTTATTCGAAACTTTTGGAAATATGATAGTATATTTTGGAGAATACGGAAAAGCTGCTGCTGCAAAACTTGCTCTTAATCAGCTTATAGCTTCTTTATCGGCGGCATTTTCTATGAGTTTAGGATACATTTTAGAAACAGGTGTTGATGTAAATGTTTTTATGGAGGTACTTAGAAAAAGTGCACTTTATGCTCCTACTTTCGATAAAAAATTAAACAGAATGCAAAAAAGAGATTTTAGTAATCCCAATTTCCCTCTGCGTCATTTGTTAAAAGATATAAATTTAATTATTGATGATTTTGATAAT
>CAZXJG010000199.1:0-874 GCA_964640985.1 uncultured Melioribacteraceae bacterium
ATGCAGAATTTTTCTTAAATAGTATCTTAGAATTCATAAAGCGAAACTATAATGTTGAGTTTTAATAAATGCTTGAATTAAAAAACATATCAGCCGGTTACACCAAAGGGAATATGATTCTCAAAGATATTAATTTGACCGTTGGAGAAAATGAAGTTGTTGCTATTGTTGGGCAAAACGGCTCCGGTAAATCTACGCTTGCTAAATCCATATTGAATTTAGTCCCTTATATTGAGGGTGAAATTAAATTTAAGAGCGAAGATATTACCAGGAATGATACTGCCGTCATCTCTAAAAAAGGAATTGGGTTTTTTATGCAGGGAGGTAAAGTATTTCCGAATCTTTTGGTTGAAGAAAATCTTATATTTTCAAGTGGAGATTTAAGTAAAAAAAAATATACGAAAAGGTTAGATACAGTTAAAACATATTTTGAATTGTTTAACAATGGCAGAATGAATTTAAAAGGATCTTACTTAAGCGGCGGCGAGCAGCACCAACTCGCGTTGGCAATGGTGCTTATGCAGAAACCGAAATTTCTGATTCTTGATGAACCGAGCGCCGGACTCTCACCGGCAAATGTAAAGAGCTTATACAACGCTCTCTATAAAATAAAAGAGAATGAAGTAAAAAGTATTTTAATAATAGAACAAAATGTAAACGCTGCAATAGAATTTAGCAACTGTATTGTTTTACTGCAGGAAGGAAAAATTGCAAAAAAAGAATTAACTGAAAATCTAAACTCAGCGGATAAAATAGATGAGTTTTTCTTTAAGAAGATTTAAAAAATGGAGAAAAAATAAATATATATTAAGTAAACATTGATGAACTAAATTATGCTCCGAGTTCTAAAAAAAACAGACAGGTTATTTAAGGG
>CAZXJG010000199.1:884-5635 GCA_964640985.1 uncultured Melioribacteraceae bacterium
GAAAGAATTGTGATTGTTAAACTTGAAAAAAATGTGTCTTATGAAAAAATCAAAGCTAAAGGAGTAGCACATTATTTAGTGTTAGACGTAATTTTAATTATACAAGATAAAAGTTACCCCAAGAATTCGTATATTAGAGTTGAAAAAGGGACGGGATATACTCCCAACACCAATGTAGGATATGAAGTTTTATGTATTTATACCAAAGGACGGGAAAAAATAATTTGAATTTTATTAGGATTAACAAAATGAAATTGCCCGTAAATGAAACCTTAAGTAATCTTGCTGAACAGAATGAAACAATTAAATTTTTAAACATTAATTCTTCAGACAAAATTCTAATTGTTAGAAATGATGAAGGTGAAATAGTAAAAAGACTTTCAGAAGAGAAAGATGAGTTAGTTTTAATTAATGATAGAAATGAAACTATCGAAAAACTAAATAAATATTTTATCGATAATGTGAGACCTAAAATATCAATACAGTATGAAGATCTAGAAAATCTCTCTTTTGCCGATAATTCTTTTGATACAATAATTGATAGAGCATCACTTCGGCATTTTAATAATCCCATCAAAGGATTTAAGAAAATTCATAGAGTTCTGAAAAGAGATGGAAAATTTTTATTGTATGAAATGTCATTTCCAACACAATTAAAACATTTATTTGAATCTTTATCCTTTATAATAAGAGGTAAACATGCTTTTTACTGGAACTATAATGACATTATTCAAATATTGAGAGAAACTAACTTTAAGGTTCTATTAATAAGACCAACTGAATATAAAAAGTAATAATTTTACTCGTAGGATTGACGACGATCCAAAATTGAAAGAAAAAATATTTCAAACCCTTGATAATTTGGGTGAGCCATCAAAAAAACTTTTAAGATTTGAGAAGGACAATAAGGGGATATTATGTGGTATGCAACTTATAATATACTATATACTAAACACTAAAAATTGGAGGTCAATATGAAATTTATAGAACTGCAAAATTTATATGATAAAGCTATTATTTATGAACATAAGGGGAAAGAACACAATCCTATGCGTCCTTCAAATGAGGCTTATAAGCAAAATGATATTTCGGCTCATTTGCATTGTGAAATTGTTGAACTGTGGCTTTCGGTGGTTCAGAATCAATCTATTGAGCAGGTTATAGATGAACTAGCAGATATCCTTTGCATCTGGAATCTTGCTTTGGTATTATATCAAGATGCAATTGAGGAAAAGGTAGAACTTCAGACTGTATATAATAAAGCTATTGAAATAATTAATAATGATAACTTTTTTAAGTTACAACCAGATGCAAGAAAACCATGGAAGATTAAAGATGAAGGGAATGCAAAATTGGATGAATTAGTCAGAAGTAGCGAGAAATTTTTAAATAATCATAAAATTACCGCTGTATTCAATTTTGGCCAGGGAAATGCAATAGATATTTTTGCATTGTTGCATAAATCTGTAAATGATTATTGGAATACTATTAGGAAACAAAAGGGAACACTTGAAATATTTGATGAATTAGTAAAAGTATTTGTAGTATGGTTAATTGCAGTTAAAATAATATCTAAAAATATGAAGTACGAAATCTCTATCGGGAATATTATCAATATAGCAAATGATATTTTTACAAGTGTAGCAAAAAGGAAATTTAATATAGACATCTAAAGGAGAATAAAATGAAAAATATACTTAAATTTTCTATTATAATTATAGTACTCTCTTTTATTTTTGCAAGCTGCTCTAGTAACAGAGAAAAATCTATAAGGATTGGTTCAACTGTACCTTTAACAGGTGAAGCTGCAACTTGGGGAAATTATACAAAAAATGGTGCAGAATTAGCTGAAGAGGAGTATAATAACAGTGTGAAAAACGGACAACCGAAAGTGGATATAATATTTGAGGATACTAAAGCAAATGCCAGGGATGGTATTAATGCATTTAATAAATTGGTCAATATTGATAAAGTAAGTTCAATTATTGATGATGCTGTAAGTTCCGTAACTTTAGCTATTGCTCCCATTGCTAAAGAAAAGAAAATAGTAATAATTTCAACAGGAGCAACTAATCCAAAACTTTCAGGAATAAGTCCATATTATTTCAGAGTTTGGAATTCTGATTATGAAGAAGGATTATTTTCTTCAAATTATGCTTATAATAAAATGGGCTATAGAAAAATTGCTGTCTTGGCTATCGAAAATGATTACGGGCAGGGTTTATCAGATGTTTTTATTAAAAATTTTAAAGAACTTGGGGGAACTATTACGGATGTGGAAACATACAAACAAGGAAGCCTTCAGTTTAGAAATCAATTATTAAAAATTAAAAATACTAATCCGCAAGCAATATATTTAGTATCATATCCTGAAGAAACACCACAGATTTTAATTCAAAAACAAAATCTTAAAATAAGTCAGCAAATTATTGGCACGGTACCATTAGAGGATAAATCAGTAGTTCAAAAAGCGAAAAATGCAAGTGAAGGTGTAATCTTTCCTTATCCAACTAAACCTACAGGTGAAATTGTTGATAAATTTAATACTGCATATAAAAAAAGATTTGGTCAGGACCCAGGTACTACTTCAGCAGAAGGTTATGATGCTGCAAGATTATTGATTGAAGCAATATTACACAAAGGTACTGATGGTGATTCGATAAAAGAATATTTAAGGAATTTAAAAGACTGGCCTGGAGCATCCGGTACAATTACCTTTGATAGTAATGGTGATGTTCATAAACCGATGGTAATGAAAAAAATTCAAAATGGTAATTTTGTAGTAATTTCAGACAAACAAAAATGAAAATAATAAAGAAAAATGAAATTGAGAAGTTAAGACAAAATATCAAAGAATTTAATCTTAAAGTATGGACTGTTGTAGAGAATGAGTTATCAACATTGATAAAAGACCCAGAATTTTTAAATCTTTTATTATATATACCACATGCTAGAAGAGGATTTGGAGCTAATAGACCTTATTCTTGTTTTCTAGGCTTTTTGTTTGGAGAGGGAAATGCTGAAAATCAGGAAATAATAAAAGTTGCTGCAGCTTTAGAAATATTAAATACTTCTATTACTTATATTGATGATAAGATTTTTGATGATGATGTAAATGTTGGGAATAACCCCTCTTTACACAAAAAGTATGGATTAACAAATGCAATAATTACAAGCTCTTCATTAAGATGTATTGCCCGAAGAATAATATCAGAATTATCACCAAAGAATAATTTAGAATCTATTTTAAGAGAGTTAGATTATATTTCTATAGAAGCAGATTATGGACAATATCTTGATGTCAAATACGGGAATTTATTCGAAGCAAGTATTAAAGACGCGATAAAAATAAACGATCTTAGAACCGGACAATTTATAAGGCGTTGTTCTGAAATTGGTTATTTATTCTCCGGTGGAAGCAATAAACTCGATTTAGAATATCTTCATGAGAGTTTTAAATTATATGGCAGAGCAGTACAGGATATAAATGATTTTGATGATGTAAATTTTTCAGAAGGCTCCCCAGGTTCACATGGAATGGATTTAAGACTATTTAAAAAAACAAAACCTATTTTAAAAGCATTGGAATTGTCTAATACAATTCAAAAAAAGAAAATTTTAACTGTACTCGGTAATCCTAATGCTGAAAATGGAGCGATAAAGAACGCATGTTTAGCTATAAAAAAAACAGGAGCATTAGATTGGTCGTATAAAGATATTAATAAAACAATAAATAAGGCTATAACTCTGATTAAGAATAGACAAAATCCTATTACTCCCATAATTGTGGATTACTTCTCAATCGCAAAAGAAGTAATGAAAATGCGTATGGGAAGATTTACAACAATTAAGAATAATTAAAAAATGGAAAATCTGAAATTAGCTTATCAAGTCGTTAATGACCAGATTAAGCTTTACGCCGAATTTAGGTGGAAAGCTTTTTACTATCTTGCTGCATTAAATGCCGGCATGTTCATTCTCTTTTTACAAAAGGAAAATCCGTCTTTTCAAATAGTTATAGTATTTATAAGTATTTTATTTACGATAGTTATTTTAAGATTTGAGAAAAGACATAGAGATTTATTTGAACAATCAAGAGAAGTAGATATAAATATTGAAAAAGAAATGTTTGGGGAATTAGAATCTGCAAATTATGGTGTTTTTACTGCACAAATAAGTAATAAAGGTAAACTATCTCATGAAAGATTGATAACCAAAACTGCAATAATAATTTTAATGTTTTGGCTTTTTAATCTCATAAATATATTCTTAAAAAACAAATGGACATAAATATGGCAAAAATTAAAGTATATTTTTCTGGAAGTGTTGTAAATGCAATGCACATTGACCAAATCGTTTCTTTATTTCCTAGTGATAATTTCAAATTTTTTCTCCCCCATAAATTCACAAAGCCAAATATTCCACATAGTAAATATTCGAAAGATGTTTTTGAAAAATGTTTAAAACTTATGGAGCAATCTGATATGGGAATAATAAATCTTGATTGTTTCGGTAAAGATTCATCATGGGAGTGTGGGTGGTATTATGCTCACGATAAACCTTTAATCGGGTATGTCAGTACAAATTTATCTTTTCTGAAAGATTGGATGATAAAAGGCGGATTAGATGGCGTACTGGTAAACAATGATTTTTTTTGTGATGTAATTAAAAGTGATCCGATTTTAAAGTTCCGAAAAGAAAATATTTTAAAATTAGAAAAGAATAATATTACTAAACAAATCAAATTAATA
>CAZXJG010000200.1:0-4607 GCA_964640985.1 uncultured Melioribacteraceae bacterium
TCATTTTAATATCCTAAATTACACCTTGAATTTTCATAAGTTTAACAATTAAGAATTTCAAAAGTTTCTTCCAAATATTAATTTAATTTTCCACCAAAAGCAAGGAATCAATTTTTACTGCTGTTATTTCTTTTCTTACTTAATTTTAACAATTATCTCAATTTCAACAGGAGCATTAATAGGCAGCTCGTTTACACCTACAGCACTTCTTGCATGTTTTCCGTTTTCGCCGAAAATTTTAACTAACAATTCGGAAGCTCCATTTGCAACTTTAGGTTGTTCCGTAAATCCGTTAGCACTATTAACAAAAACTGTAACCTTTACTATTTTTTCAATGTTATCTAAGCTTCCCGCCACCGATTTAACTGCACTTAAACAATTTAATATTGAAATTTCAGCGGCTTTTATGCCTTCTTGAATTGTCAAATCTTTCCCCAATTTACCTGAGTAAATTAATTCTCCATTTTTTACGGGAACTTGTCCTGCAGTAAAAACAAATTTATCAACTAACAAAGCCGGAACGTACGCCGCTAAAGGTTTCGGTGCTTCGGGAATTTTATACCCTAATTCTTCAATTTTTTCTTCGTACATTTTTAACCTCAAATTATTTATAATTACAAAATTACATATATCACAATTAGAAAAAAAAATACTTCATTAAAATTTATTTTAAATTAAGAATCGTAACTATTTGTTTTTTCCGAATAAGTTTAGGCAAATTATGAAAGCACAAAAATTTAACAAGCTTGTTGAAATAATGAAAAGATTAAGAAAGGAATGTCCATGGGATAGAGAACAAACCAACAATTCAATTAAAGCCGCAACATTAGAAGAAGCTTATGAAGTAGTTGAAGCAATTGATAACAAAGATTTTAAGGAATTAAAAACCGAATTGGGCGATCTGCTTTTACATATAGTTTTTCATTCAACAATAGCCGAAGAGAAAGGAGAATTTACAATTGAAGATGTAATCAATTCTATTACCGAAAAACTGATACGAAGGCATCCGCATGTATTTGGAAATGTTAAAGTTAATGGAAATGAAGATGTAATGCGAAATTGGGAAACAATCAAACTTTCCGAAGGTAGGAATTCTGTTGTTGAGGGAGTTCCTAAAAATATTCCGCAACTTTACAGAGCTTTTCGATTACAAGAAAAAGTTTCGAAAATCGGATTCGATTGGGAGAACAAAGAAGATGTGTGGGAAAAAGTAATGGAGGAATTCAATGAATTTAAGGAAGCTGAAAAATCTTCCAATCAATTAAATATTGAAGAGGAATTTGGCGATATTATTTTTTCGTTAGTAAATTACGCAAGATTTATCGGTATTAATCCCGAAAATGCACTTCGAAAAACAAATAATAAATTTGTAAAAAGATTTCATTATATCGAAAACAAATTGAAAACCAAAGGCAAAACGGTAATTGATTCGAATTTAGAAGAAATGGATAAATATTGGGAAGAAAGTAAGTTTAATATAAAATAATAAGGGAAGTGTTTTTTGATTTTTTTTATAGGGAAAAAATAAAATCTTTAATTATTCGAAAAATTTTTTTATTTTATAAAGTGAAAAGATAGTTGAAAGTAAAATAATTTTTAATTAATTTTCGAAAAGCCACTGTAAAACGCAGTGGCGTTTTCTTTTAAAATCAAAAAAAGAGGAAAACAAAGTGTCGAATTTTGTTTATTTAAGTAAAGAGCGTTTGGTAGAAATTGAAAAAGAACTGAATAAGCTTAAAACCGTTGGTCGTAAAGAAATGGCAGAGCGCATAGCTGAAGCGCGGTCATACGGTGATTTGTCGGAAAATGCGGAATATGATGCGGCTAAAGATGCACAGGGACTGCTCGAACTCAAAATAAGCAAATTAGGTAGTATGCTATTACGGGCAAGAGTAGTTGATAAAGCAAAGTTGCCGAAAGATGAGATTTCAATTCTTTCTAAGGTAACTGTAAAAAACTTCAATTCTTCTAAAACATTTACTTATACACTAGTTTCACAAGAAGAAGCTGATTTAAAAAAGGGTAAACTTGCTCTTTCTTCGCCGGTTGGTAAAGCATTTATGGGAAAGAAAAAAGGCGATATTGTTCAAGTAAACGTGCCGGCTGGAGTTATCAAATTTAAAATTCTTGAGGTTGAATAATTCTATTTTCGTATAATTAAATTTAATTTTCATTTCTTCTAAATGTAAAACTCTTATGCTAATTTCCTTCTTTGGTTTTTCCCAATCAATAAAATAAGTTGGAAAGCATAAATTAAAATAATTATCAAAAATTTTTTCTGTTGTAGTAATAAAAGATGAAAACAATTGAACAAAATATTGTCAATTTCATAAATTATCATAATCTGATAGACGAAGAGGATAAAGTACTTATTGCTCTTAGCGGCGGACCTGATTCTGTTTTTTTGCTCCGGTTCCTTTTTAAATACAAAAAGAGATTTAAAATTTCCATTTTTGCTGCGCATATAAATCATAACTTACGTGGAAACGACAGCGATAATGATGAAATTTTCTGTGAAAATTTGTGCAAAGAATTAAAAATTCCTTTTTTTGCTGAAAATATTGATGTAAAAAAATTTGCAAAAGACAACAAATTTTCTATTGAACAAGCGGCTCGTATACTTAGATATGAAGCGTTAAATAAAATTGCCGAAGATAACTCGTTAAATAAAATTGCAACTGCACACAATTTAAATGATAATGCCGAAACTGTTTTGTTAAATTTATTTAAAGGAACAGGATTAGCCGGATTAACAGGTATTCCGGTAAACCGTGAAAATATTATACGCCCTATTCTGAATTTGCCGAAAGAAAAAATTATCGAGTATTTAAATAAAAACGGTTTCGATTATTGTATCGATAAATCCAATTTAACAAATGATTACCAACGTAATTTTATTAGAAATGAAATTATTCCGCTTTTGAAGTCAAAAATCAACCCATCGGTAGAAAAAGCGATTTTCCGTACTTCGGAAATAATAAAAAATGAAAAAGAAATTTTAGATATCTATTTAAATAAAAATTTAAACCGTTATGTAATGTTTAACAGCGGTAAGCTTGAAATAGACATTAGTCATTTAAGTAAATTAAATAAAAATTTTTTTGTTGAATTATTAAGAAAAAGTTTCGATAAATTTTACGAGATTAATTATTCATATAAAAATCTGATGGATATAAAAAAGCTTTTTGATAATCAAGTAGGTAAGAGCATAACATTGGCAAACGGGATTAAAATTTTTAGAGAGCGCAATAAATTAGTTGTGCTGAATGAAAAAATGCAGCGGTTATCCGGTATATATGAAATTAAACCGGACGAAAGCGTTAAAGTAAAATTTGGAGAAATCGGCATAAAATCGATTAACGAAAGAGAAGTTAAATTCAACAATTCAAAGAAAGAAGAATTAATTTCTGCGGATAATATTGGAAATATATTTATATTACGAGAATGGAAATTCGGAGATAAATTCATTCCTCTCGGCATGAAAACTTTTAAGAAGATATCCGATTTTTTAAATGAACAAAAAATTGAATCGAATAAAAAGAAAGATCAATTTGTACTGACAAATAACGGAAAAATAGTTTGGGTTGTCGGCTTAAGAATTGATGAAAGAAGTAAAATTACTTCAAACACAAAAAAAGTTTATAAATTATGGATGAACTATTAACAAAAAAAGAAAACGCAATTTATGTTGGTAATGAAAAATTTATACCTTTTATTTCCGAAGAAAAAATCCAATTGAGAATTGCCCAATTAGGTAAACAATTAACAGAAGACTACAAAGGAAAACTACCTATTTTTATAGGTATTTTAAACGGATCGTTTTTGTTTTTATCGGATTTAATAAGAAATATTGAACTTAAATGCGAAGTTGATTTCTTTAAATTATCAAGTTATGGAGACAAAAAAATTTCTTCCGGTAATGTAAAGTTGTTAAAAGAATTAAATGCCGATATAAACGATAGGCATATAGTAATTGTAGAAGATATTGTAGATACCGGTTTATCTATAAACTATATTGAAAATTTAATAAGGATGAATAAACCCGCAAGTATTAAGGTTGTTACCTTATTGACAAAGCCCAAAAGCATAAAATATGATGTTAAAATTGATTATATTGGATTTGAAATACCTAATGAATTTGTTATTGGGTATGGATTAGATTATGCACAGAAATATAGAAATTTGCGTTCAATTTATATTTTAAGTGAAGGGAAAAATTAAATTAAAGTATGTTTGACAAATATGAAAGTAATTATATGGATAGTAATTCAAAAAAGAGACCACCGATAAATAAAAATAAACCGGGAGACGACAACCAGAAAAAACCTAATAGCGATTTTGATTGGGGTAAAATAATACGTACGGTTTTTAGTTGGGGAGCTGTAATTATTGCTGCAGTAATTTTAATGCAGTTCTGGAAAGGTGGAAAGACAAAAGCACCGAAAATAGAATTTTTTACTTATCAAAAATTATTAGATGGTAATAAAATATCGAGTGCGAAAATAATTAAAACGGATATAAATGATTATACTTTTAAATGTACATTAAAAAAGAAAAAATTTATTAATAAAACCAAGCAATGAGCTTTGCATTAATTGTCATACAAC
>CAZXJG010000200.1:4617-5634 GCA_964640985.1 uncultured Melioribacteraceae bacterium
AGAATTTATTAATAAAACCTACATCAAAAAATTTACCGTTACCATGCCGGGTCCAATTATTACCCAACAAGTTAAATTGTGGCAAAAAAAGGAGATTAAATATAGTTTTGTTAAAGAATCGAACGAGTGGATGACAATACTTATCAACATTTTACCCTGGGTATTGATAATTGGCGTTTGGCTCTTTTTCATGAAAAGAATGCAAGGCGGAGCCGGCGGTGCAAAGGGAATTTTTAGCTTCGGGAAAAGCAAAGCTAAACTTGTTTCCGATTCTGCCGTGAAGGTAACTTTTCGAGATGTTGCAGGAGCCGACGAAGCAAAACAAGAATTAGAAGAAGTGATTGAGTTTTTAAAAGAACCGACAAAATTTCAAAAGCTCGGAGGGAAAATACCTAGAGGAGTTTTACTTTTAGGACCTCCGGGAACCGGAAAAACTCTTTTGGCAAGAGCCGTATCGGGAGAAGCCGGAGTGCCGTTTTATTCTATTAGTGGTGCCGACTTTGTGGAAATGTTTGTTGGTGTAGGTGCAAGCAGAGTGCGCGATCTTTTTGAACAGGGCAAAAAAAATGCCCCTTGTATTATTTTTATTGATGAAATAGATGCCGTTGGAAGACACCGCGGCGCCGGACTTGGCGGCGGGCACGATGAACGCGAGCAAACATTGAATGCTCTTCTTGTTGAAATGGACGGATTTGAGAAGAATAACGGTGTAATTATTATTGCAGCTACAAACAGACCTGATGTATTAGACCCAGCTTTATTACGACCCGGTAGATTTGACCGCCAAGTTGTTATAGATAGACCTGATGTAAACGGAAGGGAGGGAATTTTTAAAGTTCATACGAGAAAAATTCCTCTGGATGATAATGTCGACTTAAAAACTCTTGCAAAAGGAACGCCTGGTTTAGCCGGAGCGGATATAGCAAATTTAGTTAATGAAGCAGCTTTATTAGCCGCTAGAAAAAATCGTCAAAAAGTAACTATGGACGATTTTGAAGAGGCTAAAGATAAAGTTAT
>CAZXJG010000201.1:0-5573 GCA_964640985.1 uncultured Melioribacteraceae bacterium
TTGCGGCAAATAACGTCCTGCCTGTCTCATTATCCAGATAGGTGTTCTTTCAACCTGCTCTTTTCTGCACGCTCTTAAAAAAATATCATTTTTTATTTGTTCCAATTCTGATTGTTCCAATTTAGATTGTTCCGATTTTAATTATTAATAAAATGCTTCATACTACTTCGACAATAAAAAAGTTTGCATTCAGTCTATTTGTAATTTGGTTTTCGGATTTTGATTTTTTAATGAACTCACTCAAATCTCTCTTAAAAAGAGAGAAGAGCATGGAAAAATCCGAAAACCAAATAGGGATTATATTATAACTTCTCCACAAATTAAATGTTCCGTAAATAATTTCCTGGTTAATATTAACTTTTTACCGCCTTATATTCCGAAAAGTAATCAATTATCGATTGAGCCAAATTTTTCAATGTGGATATTTTAGGAATAATACTTACCTCAATATTATGCTTATTGATTGCCGCGGCGGTAGTTGTTCCGATTGTAGCTATCGTGGAACTCCGGAAATATTCCTCTTCATTTTTAATTTCAACAACCCTTAGAAAATTATTGAACGTAGATGGACTGGTAAAAACAAATATATCCGGTTTTTTCTCTCTTATCCGGTTAAGCTGCGCAGTCAACTCTTTTTTGCCGACAGCTAACGCATCATAAATCGGAACCATTTTTACGTCGGCACCCCTTGTAGAAAGTTTTATTTGTAACTCATCACGAGCGATAGCGGAACAAGGCAATAGAAATTTTTTATTTTTGATATTAGTTTTTAACAGCATTTTAAATATTCCCGCAGCACTATATTTCCCGGGTATTAAGTCAACCGGAATATTTAACCGGGCACATTCTTCGGATGTTTTTTTACCGGCGACAATTACTTTTAAATTAGAATAATTTACCGTTATATTATTAGTTTTTAATATTGCCGCATAACTAATTACAGCATTTTGTGATGTAAATATCAGATAATCAAATTCGTTAATATCTCGTATCATACCTATAAAAGCGGAATTATCTTTCAATAAAGAAATTTTTATAGTGGGGAAATTAATAATATCAGCACCCGCACTTCTCAACAATTTAAAAGCTTCATCCGAACTATTAAGCAGCCGTGTAATAAGTAGTTGTTTATTTTTTAATACTTGTTCCAATTAACTTTTTCCTCTTTGTGTTTTATAAATTTCATCAAGCACATTTTTCGCTCCCGCCCGTTTAAGATCATGTGCTAATTGTTTGCCGAGCTTTTCGGCTTCATATTTACTTCCGCGAACTTTTTTTCTAAAAGTAACCGTACCGTCTAACGAACCGACAAACCCGGAAAGATAAAGCCCGTTTGATTTTACCTCAGCATAGGCACCAATCGGCACTTGGCAGCCTCCTTCCAAAGCTTTCAAAAAGGCACGTTCAGCTAATACTGCAAAAAAAGTTTTTTTATCGCTAATGCTTCTAACTATTTCTTCGGCAAATTTATTTTTACTGCTAATTTCTATCCCGAGTGCTCCCTGTCCTACAGCCGGCAGCATCTGTTCGAGTGGAATTATCGAAGATATATATTTTTTCAGTCTAAGTCTTTCAATACCCGCACGAGCTAGTATAATTGCATCCCAATCCGATTCAAGAAATTTTTTAATTCGAGTCGGAACGTTGCCCCTTAATTGAATTATTTGAATATCAGGTCGCAAATACTTTAATTGAGAACTACGCCTCAACGATCCCGTTGCAACTACAGCCCCTTCTTTTAAGTCGTTGATGGTTATCCTTTTTTTTCGAGCAATTAGGGCATCTTCAACATCATGACGTTTTGTTACTACTGCAAGTTTTAGCCCTTTTGGGATTTCTGTTTGTAAATCTTTTAAGCTATGCACTGCAACATCAATTTCGTCCGCCAATAAAGCTTTTTCAATCTCTTTTGTGAATAATCCTTTGTCACCGATTTTAGATAGGGCTACATTTAGAATTTTGTCACCCTTGGTTTTTATTAATTTGATAACTATTTCAACAGTCTTATTGGTTTTCTCAATTTCTTTTTTAATGTAGTTAGCTTGCAAAAGAGCCAACTCGCTTGCACGTGAGCCGATTATTAGTGTTTTTTTCTTACTCAATTATTTTCCTCTTCACATTGGTTGTTTTTATTTTCATTTTCATTTGAAAAATCATCAAGTTTAAATAACTCTTTAATTACAAAAGTGCGTTGAATAATATCGAGATGATGATCGCCGGATTCAGCTAATTCACGTAATTTTATCGTTGGGTTATGAAGAATTCTACCTATCATTCTGTGTGTCATATCTTCCAATTTAAGAAAATCTTCATCGGTTACTTTATGTTTAATTTTGTTTAATTCGTCTGTACGTATCGAATCAAAAAATTCGCGTAAAGTTTTTATTGTTGGAACCACTTCCAAGGTGTTAAACCAGCTAAAAAAGTTTAACATTTCTTCCATAACAATGCTTTGAACCAATGGAATTTCATTTTTTCTTTTCTGAATATTACTATCAACAATTTTTTGCAGTGAATCGATATCGTTATAAAAAACGTTTTCAAGTTCACTTACTTTAGGATCAATATCTCTCGGGACAGCAATATCCATTAAACAACTGGGTGTTCTCTTTCTTTGATGCATCATCTTTTTAATATCATCGTAATGCAAAATATAATTTTCGGCACTTGTTGCCGATATAATAATATCGAAATTAGACAAATTTTCTTGCAAAGAATTAAATGGAATAACGTCTGCTTTTAATTTAGAAGCCAAATTTTCTGCTTTTTGTAAAGTTCTGTTACAAATAGTTAAATTACCAATACCCTTATCTTTCAAATGTACACCGGCAAGTGCACCGGTTTCTCCCGCACCAATAATTAAAGCCGATTTTTTAGGAAGATTTGCGAATATTTTTTCAATCACTTGAACGGCGGCGTAGCTAACCGAAACGGCACCTTCTTCAATTTCGGTTTCGCTGATCGCTCTTTTCCCAACTTTTACCGTAGTATAAAAAAAACGATGTAGAACAGGATCGGTAAACTTCATTTCATCAGCTATTTGAAATGATTCTTTAATTTGTCCGAGAATCTGACTATCTCCGATAATCATCGATTCGATTCCTGCGGCAACACTAAAAATATGCTTTACGGCACTGCACGAAAAATACGGCACAAAATGACTGCTTTTAATACCTGAAACCGGCTTAAAGGATATAAGAAGCTCAATAATTTTTTCCTGGTCAACTTTCGAATCAACAGGAAACCCAAAAATTTCGGTTCTATTACAAGTAGAAAGCACAAAACCTGAAGTTAACAAACCCTTTTTTAATTTTTGAATTAGAGAAATTATTTCATCTTTGCTCAAGTGAAGGGTTTCTCTGATTTCAACCGACGCCGTTTTATGATTTATTGATATTCCGATTATGTTCATTTTTTATGAATTTGGTTTTAACCCAAACCTTTTTATCTTTTAATAAAATGAATGAAAGGTACTTGATAAAACACTTGTGATTACCAAAGACAAAATCGCGAAGGTAAATCCGGCAAGTGAAAATATAATCACTTTTTTGCCGTACCATCGTGCGGTTAATTTCGAAATTATTCCAATGCAATAAATTATCCACACAATTGCCGTAGAAATAATTTTCGGGTCGGTATATTTAAAATTAGGAAATGCACTCGGCAGCCATATTAGTCCTATTATAATTGAAATGGTTAAAAGAATAAAACCTATCACTACCGATTTGAAACTAAGATTTTCAAGTGTTTCCAAACTTGGCATTTTATTAAAAATCAAACCGAATTTACCGAGTTTAATATCTTTATATAGAATTAAAAATAACACACCGTATACAGCAGAAATTGTGAATCCCGAATACCCCAATAGTGCACTAATTACATGGAGACCCAATAATCTATTTCTAAGAACTTCTTTTACAATATAGTTATCTTGGATAAAAACCGACGAAATAATCTGAAATAGTAAAGAAAAAAGAATAATAAACGATCCGGTTTCCCTAATATCGGTTAATAATTCCAATAAGAAATAAGAAAATGCTATAGCGAAGGCAAGAACCGTGAAAATTTCAAACTTAGTAGTAATAGGAGGATGATCAAATTCATAAGTTCTCGCTAATAAATAAAACAGATGGACCAAAAGTGTTAAAAAAAGAATTATTCTTTTCGAATTGTATAAGTTTTTTTTTGTTTTATGAAAATCAATAATATAAAAAATAAAAGTAATAAAATATAAAACCGGCAATAGAAAATTTAGAATATGAATTGTATCTAACATTTACTTAATTATTCCTCAAAAATTATTTTATATAATTTACAAAAACCTTACCGTCTCTACATAAACTAAAAATAATATACAATTATAAAATTATATTATTTCCTACTAAAATGTGATGAAAAATTGTAAGAGAACTCTAAATTCATCAATATTTTTTTCATATACATTTGCCGGATATAAAAGGAAATCAATCGGTTTTCTGAATAAAAACAAAATTTTTCAAATATACCTTTTTACGATATAACCAAACAACATGATTATGCCTCCCCGATTCTTTTCATCGGGGCATCGAGATGAATTCTTTAGAGTGTTATACCCGCTTGTTCGAAATATTTTATTGTAACCCAAATTTATAATATTCTATTTTTAATGAATAGGAATTCCGTTGACATATTTGTGAAGAATGCTAGAGATTAATGTTTGATACGGCAATCCTTCTCTAATAGCAATACGCTGTAATTCATTTAGGTCACGTTCGGAAATGCGAATATTTACTCTTTTGTTTTTTCGAATAGTGTCTCGTGCGTATTCTTTTAATTCAGCTTTCTTTTTTGAAAGATTCGGAACTGATTTCCACTCATTTCTTTCAAAAGAATCCAACAGCTCTTTTTCATATTTATCTAAATTATCCATCTTTCCTCCTCAAATAGTTCTTTGTTGCCTTTCTACCTGGAATAATTGTTTTTAGAAATATCTCATCTTTAGTTTCAACGTATGGGATCAAGTGAATATATTCGTGAATATTTAAAACCATCATTCTTTGTCCGGAATATTTTTTTTGATTTGTATGTTCGATATCATCAATTATCAAATCATTTTCGATATAAAATAAAATGTCCTCAAAGCAGATATCTCTGTTTTTTCGTAACCATTTATTTTTTTCTCTATTCCAGTTTATCAATTTCATAAATATAATTTACTACATTGTGTGTATATTGGCAACATTTTTTGACTTATTTACTATGACCAATATTTTTAAGAATATTAAAATTTAATATAAACCGTGAAAAATTTTCGCAAAGTGTATAACGGCATTGCCGATAAGCCGCACCTTCGCTCAGCGAATTTCAACTTAGTCCTCACATAGTGTTTTTGGGAAACACTGGATTATTCCAAAAGAATGTCTATGGAATCTCTCGGTAAATTTCGAGATGAATCCTTTAGAACGTTATATTTGTATTTGTTTATATTAATCAAAAACTAATTTTAATGCTCTATCTATTGCAATAAGTTTGTTCTCTGATAGCTGACCACGAATTTTAACTAATCTATATTAATAATCAATTGGTCTTGTTTG
>CAZXJG010000202.1:0-5550 GCA_964640985.1 uncultured Melioribacteraceae bacterium
AATAATTTAAAAACGCATTTCCGTTTGTTTTAGAGACTGTAGATATTGTGGTTTTCGGCGATTCAGAGTCAAATATAAAACGTTAAAAAACAACAAGTTAGGGGGGAATAAAAAATAATTTTCCAGTTAAGGGGGTGGAATAAAATAAGTTATCGAATTACAACTCCTAAAGTATTTAATAACAGTTATTTATTCTTGTATTATATGCAAGTTATTCTATTCCACCCCCTAAATGTAAAGCATCCAAAGCTTTTATCCCTTTTTTCTAATTCATTTGTCCGATTCTCTCTCGACGTATTTCGAGATTAATCCTTTATAACGTTATAAGGCATTTGTATTATTCACGAATTAATCTTTCTTGTAACAATTGTTGTATATCTCTTCTACCGTCCAATATGCAATGCACAAAAACCACTTTCTTAATTATTTGGTATATAATTCTATATGGTTTATAATCTATTTCTAAAAAGTCTTCAATTCCTAATAAACTCATTTCTCGTGAGACGTGTCCGCGATTTGGAAAATCTTCTAAAGATGTTATTTTTTCAATTATTTTTAAATATATTTTATCAGCATTTTCTTCACAATCGTTATAATAGATATATTTATAAATTTCTAATAAATCATCTTCTGCTGATTTTACAACATTAACTTTGTACTTCATTTTGTTCCCGCTTGAACTTATTTATTTTTTTCTGAACATTTTTAAGGGATGTCTGAAGCGGTTTATATTGACCTAATTTTATTTCCTTTCCACTCAAAGCAAGAATTTTCAAAAGAGCAATACTTTCTTGGGTTTTTTCATAAAGTTTGACATCTTGAAGCACAACTTTAGCCTCTCCATTATGAGTGATTATTAATGTTTTCTGATTATTAGCAACATCTCTAATAACTTCAGAAGCATGAGTTTTTAAATAACTAATTGGTTTTATCGATTCACTATATTTCATTTGGTCTCCTTTAGTATTTGACCAAAATATAATCTTTATTGTAGTCTAATGCAATATAATTATTTTTTTCATAATTGTAACTCGGTCAAAATGTCGAGAACGGTATAACGGCAGTTGTTTTGCCGGTTACATGATTATTCTCAAGAATGCAAATGGCATCTTTTCCTGATGCGATTTATCGGGGCTTCGAGATGAATCTTTTATAACGTTAGGCTCATTCGTCGTAACCTGTAAATAAACTGATTCATCAAGATTCGCTCTGTGCCTATCATAATTATCAGCTATATCAGCAAAGCAGTCATAAGTCTCTACTTGTATATTTCCCATATTTAAGTATTGATTCATGTTCGAGAATGTGTCTGCCGTTTTTAATAATAATAAAAAAATAATAAAAGGATTATGAATTAGTAAAAATATTTCGCAAATTTACCCCCTTAATTTGTGAGATATTTATGATAGATTATAAAAAGTTAGAAACCTTATTCGATAAATGTAATTCTTTTATCCTTACAACACATGTAAATCCGGATGCAGATGCAATCGGTTCACAAATAGCTCTTTATATTGTGTTAAAAAGATTGGGGAAAGATGTAAGTATAATAAACCATTCGGTTATTCCGGCATCTCTATTGTTTTTAGATGAAAATAATGTTATCGAAAAATATGACTCCGAAAAACACAATTTAAAAATAATGCAAGCCGATGCAGTTGTTTTACTCGATTTAAATTGGTTAAACAGAGTTGTAAGTATGGAAGAAATTATTAGAAAATTTAAGGGTGAAATAATTTGTATTGATCATCATCAAAATCCGGAAGAATTTACAGAGAATATGTTTTTGGATGAAAACGCTTCCGCTACAGGAGAAATTATCCATAGTTTTATTGTTCAAACGAATTTAGTTAAAATCGACTACAAAATTGCTCTTCCGCTTTACGCTGCTATAATGACGGATACAGGTTCATTTCGTTTTGAGAAGACGACATCAAAAACTCATAACATAGTTGCCGAATATTTAGATTTAGGTGTTGTCCCGAATTGGGTATATGAACAAATTTATGAAACCGGTGATAAACGATATCTTAAATTATTGAGTAAAGCGCTGGATTCTCTAACGGTTAATTCTTCCGAAGAAATAAGTTACATGATTATTAAGCAGAAAGATCTTCAGCAAACCGGTACCGATGAATCTGAAGTAGACGGATTTATTAAATATACTTTATCATTTAAAAATATTAAAATCGGATTATTGTTCTTCGAATTAGAAAACGGTCTAAAAATCAGTTTCCGTTCGAAAGGTAAAATACCGGTTAATAAACTGGCTGCAGAATTCGGCGGGGGAGGGCATTTAAATGCAGCAGGCACAAGGCTTTTTAACTGCCGCTTGGAAGAATATTTACCTAAAGTACTTAAAAGAGCCGAGCAGTATTTAAAATATCAGTAATATTTTAAATAACCATCGGATTATATTTCCCCAATTATCCTGCTTTAATATCAAATAATTTCCGTAAATAATTTGCCGACGTTTGTTATTCCGGCTTCAATTTTATCACCGGCTGCAACTTTACCCACGCCGGAAGGAGTACCGGTAAAAATAATATCACCTTTTTCAAGTGTCATTTTTGATGAAATATATTTTACGATTTCCGCCGGAGAAAAAATCATATTTTTTAATAAAGCTTCTTGTTTTATTTGTCCGTTAACAGATAAAGATAATGTTTCATTTAAAGTTAAACGGTATTGTTTTTTCGAAATAAAGTCCGAAACAACAGCAGATCCGTCAAAACATTTAGCTAAAGTCCAAGGATGCCCTTTCCTTTTAAGTTCATTTTGGATATCGCGCAAAGTCATATCTAACCCGATGGCATATCCTCCAATAGAATTTTGAGCTGTTAATTCATCGGCATTTTTAATTGATTGATTTATCAGCAAAACAAGTTCGCCTTCATAATGTAATTCATTGGAATAATTAGGGTGCACAATTTTATCTTTTGAATGAATTAATACAGATGCGGGTTTTAAAAATATCAGCGGGAATTCAGGTACTTCGTTACCAAGTTCTTGGGCATGTTTTACATAATTACGCCCTACGCAAACAATTTTACCTACGGTAATCTTGCCTTCTCCAATTAGATTTATGTTCGACATTTTCTACACAACTAAAAAATTTTAATTTGACTTACCTAATATAATTAAGTTTTTAGTTTCTTTTTCTTTGCAGCGGGGAAAAGTATGTTATTTAAAATTAGTCTATAACCGGGGGAATTTTTATGCAGACTAAGATCGGTTGGGGGGTCACCCACCAAATGTCTATAATCTTCCGGATCGTGCCCGCCGTAAAAAACAAAAAAACCTCGTCCGTATCTACCGTAAATATATTTAACTTGATCGGTACCGGCGCGCTGCCCCAAAATCACAACCGATTTTTTAATTAAACTTTTACGAAACATTGTAGTTTGTCCCATAAAACCGTGAATAACATTTACATGATCTTGAGTTAACATAGTCGGTACAGGGTCATATTTCGCAGAAAAATCGAAGAGTGTAAAATAATCGTTTTGCTCATCACCAATTTCGGCAGGTTGAATATCGATATTACTAAATTCATAAATCAAAGGGTTCATAACAAGTTTAAAATTAGTAAACGCCAAAGTTTTAGAATAATCCAATTTACTTTGTGCATTTGGATCGGGCGCATCGCCGTCGAACATTTTAGCAACAATATCGACATTTTGTGCCGCTAAAGCGATATCGTAAGTATCGGTTGCAGAACCCATTGCAAAAAGAAAACCTCCCCGTCCGACAAATTTTTTAATTGTTCTTGCAACGGCTTTTTCCATTTCCGAAACTTTTTTAAATCCCAACTTATGAGCTTCTTTTTCATAGAGCATCTGTCTTTGAATATACCATGGAGCATTATGATAACTCGCATAAAATTTACCGTATTGACCCGTAAAATCTTCGTGAAAAAGATGAAGCCAATCATATTTACTTAAATCGCCATTTAAAACTTCACCAGCCCAAATTTTATCGTAAGGTACACCTGCATAGTTAAGTACAAGTGTAACGGCATCATCCCATGGCTTGTACCCGGGAGGGATATAAACTGCAATTTTAGGTGCCTTCTCAAGACGGACAACATCCATATTTCGCTTATCACTTTGTACATAAGCATAAATATTTACCGCTTGACTATTAGATAATGTTTTAAATGCAACTCCTTCAAGTCTACATTTCATTGCCAATTCAGGGGAATAATCAAGCATAAAAGATCCTCCCCTATAGTTTAGTAACCAATCGGCTTTAATACCTTCCCGCAGTGCGTTAAATGTTATTCCATAGGCTTTCAAATGATCTGTCTGTTTCAAATCCATATATATAAGGATTTTAGATTGGCTATAAACAAATGTGGAGATAAAAAAGAATATTAGAAATAGTTTTTTCATATTTTAATTAATATTAATAGAATAAATACTTTTTAAAAATAGCAAAAAAAACCGGATGAAGTTTATTCTAAAAAGGGTAAAAATTTAGGTACTGTTTTGAGGCAAAAATATTTTTTTTGTAAAAAAGGGAAATTGAAATATCAGATAAAATCGACTCAAAAAATAGTTTTCAAACCGGATTTCAAAATAATGCTTCCCTTTTTTGCTTCAGAGCTAACATAATTCATTCAAGCTGATTTTCTATCTGATTCAATATATAAAGGTCGAGCACCATTAAGAACCGTATCTTTCGTAATTAAACATTTATCAACATTTTCCAGAGAAGGCATTTCATACATAATTTCGAGCAGAATACTCTCAACAATCGAACGAAGTGCACGTGCACCGGTTTTTCTTTCCATAGCTTTTTTCACAATTTTATCCAAAGCCAGCTTATCAAATTCAAGTTCGATACCTTCCATAATAAACAATTTTTTAAATTGTTTTATAATGGCATTTTTAGGTTGAGTTAAAATGTTTTTCAGCGCTTTGGCATCTAAGGAATGAAGAGGGGCAATAATCGGAAGTCTTCCTATCAATTCCGGTATTAAACCATATTTCAACAAATCTTCAGGCTGAATTTGTTTTAATAAATCATCAAGGCTCAAATTACTATTTTTGGGGTCGCTGCCAAAACCCATCGTGTTCTTATTAATTCTTGAAGCAATAATTGGCTCTATACCGTCGAAAGCTCCCCCTACAACAAAAAGAATATTTTTCGTATTGATATTAATTAAACTTTGTTCGGGATGTTTCCTCCCGCCTCTCGGCGGTACACCCGCAATTGTTCCTTCCAATATTTTTAATAATGCCTGCTGAACTCCTTCACCGGAAACATCCCTTGTAATAGACATGCTCTCGCTTTTACGGGCAATTTTATCGATCTCATCAATATAAATTATCCCTTTCTGCGCTTTTTCCAAATTATAATCTGCAGCCTGCAAAAGCCTAACTAACACTGTTTCTACATCATCGCCAACATATCCGGCTTCGGTTAATGTGGTTGCATCTGCAATTGCAAAAGGTACATCCAGTATTTTCGCAAGTGTTTGAGCAATTAAGGTTTTACCCACGCCGGTGGGACCAATTAATAATATATTACTTTTCTCAATTTCCA